>CALQJV010000141.1 GCA_943330985.1 Chitinophaga pinensis | reverse complement strand
AGTATTTCAATAGATACAGGATTTTTAAATGCTGGAAGGTTGATTGTTAATTTTTCTGAAGCGGGATTGGGATAAATTACACATTCGGCTTTTGATTTTTCAGGAGCAATGGAAGTTACATCAGATTGGATACTGAAATTATCCGTGTCTAACCAAAAATCGTTCGAAACTCCGCGAATTCCTTTTATTTTGATTTGTACCGATTGCCCTGCAAAGTTACTTAGGTCGACTGTTTGATTTGAAAAGTTTATAGAATTAACATGGTTGCTTGCATTGATGGTGAGCAATGGATTTCCAAAATCAGAACTTCCTGCAGGAGCCACATAAACATATAAAACATCGGAGGTTAGAATATAGTCGAAACTTACAAATCCACCCGCATACGTAACGTATCTATAATCGAAATGAAAAGTAGATCCAGCAGGTAAAATAGGGCTAGCTGGTGTGATGGTTGAATCTTTCGAAACAAACTGACTGAAATTGATGCACAAAGCTTTGGAAGTTGATGTTCCGTGTGTAGCATATACTTTCATTCCTCCACCAAAAGTTGCTGGAATGTTTCCAAATCCTTGATAACTTTCAAAATCGTTGGAATAGGTTATTGTTTGAGCCTTTGATGAATTATTAAAACAAACAATGCTAAGAGCCATGCTTAAAACGATTGATTTGAATTGCGAATAAATTTCCATACTAATTTATGTTGATTTTGGAGCTTTTGAATAGTGCAAAATTAGAATATTCGAGGAGTAAATTAGAATTCAAAAAAACAATCTGATTTTGAGTCAATTGGCTAGAATACCCATGTGTAAACGGATATAAACGTTTAAAAACGGCTATTGTCGGTTCAATTCGAGAGTTTAGCAGAGTATTTAGTTTTATTTATTATGTATAGCTTATCGAGTTTTAGGGAATCATTAATTTGGAGGAAATCAATGGATTTAACAATTGCAGTGAATCATACGGTGCGCGATTTTCCGAAAAAAGAGCGATGTCAAAAAGGATTATATGCTCAACTTTTGCAATCGAGTGTGCGCATTTTACTTCGCATCTCTGAGAGTAGAAATCCGCTTTTAGATTCTGAACGGGATATATTGTTAAGAGCCCGTTACCACTTATCGGAAACGGAATTCCTATTGGATGTTTCTCACTTTATGGGGTACATCGATTATTGGGAAAGACAGCGACTCCATGAATTCTGCCATGATGTTCGAATTCACATCAATAAAAGCTTAAACAAAGAAAATCTGCTTGTTTGAAATTTGAATGCGATTAATCGAATGCTTGATTTTCAGTACCCGAAAGTTCAATCATGCGTGAATAATCTTCAGCCGATAAATCGTTGTAATAGAAATTCACTGGATTTACTGCTTGTCCATCTTTGTGTACTTCATAATGCAAATGGGGGCCAACCGATTTACCTGTGTTACCAACAAATCCAATGATGTCACCTCGTTTAACGCGCTGTCCGGGACGAACATTTATTCTACTCATATGGCCATACAGTGTTAAGTATCCAAATCCATGATTGATACGGACGTGATTTCCATATCCAGAAGCATCTGCATCGGCACGAATGACAACACCATCGCCCGTTGAATAAATTTCGGTACCAATGGGACTTGCGAAATCCATCCCAGCATGAAACTTGGTGGTTTTGTAAATTGGATCGGTACGATAGCCAAATCCGGAGGCCATGCGTTTTAAGTCTTTATTGTTAACCGGTTGAATTGCAGGAATGGCCGACAACATAGCCGTTTTACTTTTAATCATGGTGAAAATCTCATCATACGATTTACTTTGAACCACCATTTGTTTAGATAGAATATCGACTTTCTGCATCGTCTCCATCACCAAATCACTGTTTTCTAAACTTTTGTATTTATCATAGCGATTCACACCTCCAAAACCAGCTTTGCGCACTTCATCGGGAATGGGTTCGGCTTCAAAAACTACGCGGTAAATATTATCATCACGATCTTGTAAATCGCCCAACACAAGATACATATCACTCAATCGTTGATTTAATATATCGTATTCAAGTCGAATTTGATCTACTTCACGTTCGAGGGCTTTTTCTCTGGGAGAATCGAAGGTGTTATAGGCAAATAAAACACCCAAGGCAGCAAACACAATTCCAGTTCCAGCAAAGGATAAAAAACGTAAAGTTTTCTCCTTAATGGTTAGTTTTACGCGTTCGTAGGAAAGCGATTTTGTATTAAACTGATAACGAACTTTTGCCAAATCTTCGGGGTTGGTTAGAATATCGAATATTCCTTTTTTAATGGAATAGTTTTGCGAATTTATAAATCCTTTCCAATTAAACAGGCAAATATTTAATCTTAAGCGTTCTATAGGTCTCAATTTGATAGCTGTTTTACTACCTTTGCGGCCGTTTCATTGATTATAAATTTGTACAAAAGCTTTATGGATTCTAAGCAAATTCGGCAAACATTCCTTGATTTCTTTGCATCAAAAGGACATCAAATTGTTCCTTCAGCACCCATGGTCATTAAAAATGATCCCACATTGATGTTTACCAATGCCGGAATGAATCAGTTTAAAGACCTTTTTTTGGGGAATGCGCCCATTGTCCATAAACGTATTGCCGATACCCAAAAATGTTTGCGTGTTTCCGGAAAGCACAACGATTTGGAAGAAGTGGGTGTGGATACCTATCACCATACCATGTTCGAAATGTTGGGTAATTGGTCATTTGGCGATTATTTTAAAAAAGACGCTATTCAATGGGCTTGGGAACTTTTAACGGAAGTGTATAAAATCGATAAATCACGTTTGTATGTGACCGTTTTTGAAGGCGATGCATCCGAGAATTTAGCATTCGATCAAGAAGCTTACGATACGTGGAAAGAATTGATTGATCCCGATAGAATCATCAATGGAAATAAAAAGGACAATTTTTGGGAAATGGGCGATACCGGTCCCTGTGGCCCCTGGTCCGAAAACCATGTGGACATTCGCAGTGAGGAAGAACGTGCTCGCATCGATGGGAAAACCTTCGTGAATGAAAGTCACCCGCAAGTGATCGAAATTTGGAACAATGTGTTCATGGAATTTAACCGAAAGGCCGATGGCAGTTTGGAGAAATTACCTGCGCAACATGTCGACACAGGTATGGGCTTCGAACGATTGTGTGTTGTTTTGCAAGGCAAGCAGTCGAACTACGACACAGATGTTTTTCAACCGCTCATTTCATTCCTCGAAAATATTTCATCCAAAACCTACAAACAGGACGAAAAAATCGACATCGCCATGCGAGTGATTTCCGATCATATTCGTACTATTTCATTCGCCATTGCTGACGGTCAACTTCCAAGCAACAACAAAGCGGGGTATGTTATTCGAAGAATTTTGCGTCGCGCAGTGCGTTATGGTTACACGTTTTTGGGTTTAAAGGAACCGTTCATGTTCAAGATGGTTGAAACACTTGCCAACCAAATGGGTGAACAGTTCCCTGAAATTAAAGCTCAGCAAGGACTTATTGAATCGGTAATGCAAGAAGAAGAGCAGTCGTTTTTACGAACACTCGAAACAGGAATCAACCGCTTTAACGATTTTCTGGCGAAGAACACCTCTAATTCTCAAGTTCCAGGGAAATTCGCTTTTGAGCTTTTCGATACTTACGGTTTTCCAATCGACCTAACCCAACTCATGGCCAGAGAGCAGCAGTTGGATGTGGATATGGAAGGTTTCAATGAGAATTTACGTTTACAAAAAGAACGTTCTCGTTCTGCTGCTGTTGTGGAAGCTGGCGATTGGATTGAAGTTTTAGATGATGATCAACAAGAGTTTATTGGTTATGATTACCTTGAATCAAATGTGCAAATTACGCGTTACCGTGAAGTGAATACCAAAGGAAAAAAACAATTTCAATTGGTGTTTAATATCACTCCATTTTATGCCGAAAGTGGCGGACAGGTTGGCGATACAGGTGTTTTGAAAAACCAACACGAAGAGATTGCCATTTTGGATACGAAGAAGGAAAATGGAGTTATTATTCATTTTGCAGAACGATTACCCAAAGAAATTGCTGGCATTTTCAAAGCAATGGTTGATGTTGAGAAACGCGAGTCAACAATGCGAAATCATACTGCTACACATTTGATGCACGCTGCATTGCGGAACATTTTGGGAACGCATGTGGAGCAAAAAGGATCCTTGGTAAATAATGAATATTTGCGTTTCGATTTCTCTCATTTCTCGAAAGTCACCGCTGCCGAAATTGCAGATATTGAGCGAATTGTAAACGAACAAATTCGATTGAATGTAACGCGCGATGTGCGTGAAATGCCAATCGATGAAGCTCGTAAAACCGGAGCTATGGCTCTTTTTGGAGAGAAGTATGGCGATTTGGTTCGTGTCGTAACATTCGATAAAAACTATTCGGTGGAATTATGTGGTGGAACGCATTCTCCTGCAACAGGTAACATCGGGTACTTTAGAATTACTTCTGAAAGTGCTGTAGCTGCTGGTGTTCGACGAATTGAAGCCATCACGGGTGTCGCTGCCGAATTATTGATTAACGAAGAACGCAGCTTAGTAAATTCCATTTCCGAAATGCT
>CALQJV010000140.1 GCA_943330985.1 Chitinophaga pinensis | reverse complement strand
TTCTGTCTTCGAATTGCAAGCGGTTGAAGGATATGATCTACCATTGATTTATCAGATGCTTCCTTATGTTCAAGTTGATCGCGATTTAAATCGATTGAATATCTCGCTCAAAGACATGATGCGTTATGCGAATCAAGAAATCTTTTTCAGGGTTTCTCAAAACATCGAACAACAAAAAGGATTTTCACCCATTACTGCCGAGGAGCTTGCAGCCAATCCCAATAGTCGATACTTAGGAAGCCCACAACGATTATTCACTCGCTATAGATATAAATATGGGAATTATGTGAGTTTTGGCTTTACTGCAGAAAAAGATGCCGGTGAAGAATTTTTCAAAGGCTCACAAAAGCAAGGATTCGATTTTATGACGGGGCACATTGCCATTCAAAATATTGGGAAATTGAAATCGCTAAACATTGGAGATTATCAAGCGCAGTTTGGTCAAGGTCTTACATTTTGGTCGGGATTTGCTTTCGGAAAAACCGCCGATGCAATGAATATCAAGCGAAGCGCCCCAGGATTAAAAGCGTATACTTCAGTGAACGAAAATCTTTTTTTGCGTGGTGCTGCAACAAGTTGGCGATTGGGAAATATTGAAGCTACGGTGTTTGGTTCGGACAAAAAAATCAATACCAATGCAGCGGCAATCGATTCGGTTAGCCAAGACTTACAAGCGTTTTCCAACTTCAATTTAAGTGGATATCATCGAACAGCTTCCGAAATACTCGATCGTGGGAATATTCGTGAACAAATAGCTGGCTCGCACATCGCATTTAAAAAGCGTACACTTCAAATTGGAGTGACTGGAGTTTATTATCATTATAGTGCTCCTTTAACACGATCCGAATCGCCATACAACGCATTCGAGTTTAAAGGGCAAACGGCTTCAAACATTGGACTCGATTATAATTGGATTTATCGGAACTTCAATTTCTTTGGAGAATTTGCACGATCTGCAAATGGAGGGTATGCTTCTATAAATGGTTTCATCGCCAGTTTGGATCCACGTTTATCGTTTACTTTTCTTCACCGAGATTTTGCCCGAAATTATCAAACGATTTACGGTGCTACAATAAGCGAGGGCTCGCGAAACATCAACGAAAAAGGGACTTACATTGGCATGGTTGCTAAGCCAATCAAGTATTTCACTGTATCGGCCTATTTCGATCATTGGCAATTTCCTTGGTTAAAGTTTTTGGTTGATGCACCTGCTGGTGGTTATGACGGATTGGTTCAGCTCAATTATACTCCTTCCAAAACGGTCGATATGTATTTCCGTTTCCGTGATCGTATTCGTTCACGCAATATTACGGGGGAGGACGATTTAGAAATTGATTATCCCATTGGACAACATCAGCAGAATTTTCGTTTCGATGTATCTTACAAAATCTCACCTTCTTTCAAGTTGCGAAACCGAGTTGAATATGTTGCTTTTAGTCAACCCAATCAGGCAACAGAAACTGGCTATGTGATTTTACAAGATATTGTCTATAAGCCAATCAGTAAGCCATTAACATTCTCGTTTCGCTATGCCTTGTTTGATACCGATGGATACAATGCGCGCATTTACGCATACGAAAGCGATGTGCTTTATTCATTCTCCATTCCAGCATATTATTACAAAGGTTCGCGAACCTATTTTACACTTCAATATGATATCACCCGCAAAATTGATGTGTGGTTCCGAATTGCCCAATTCTATTATTCCAATCGCGATTATTCAGGTTCTGGATTATCGGAAGTTCAAGGGCACACCCGTTCCGATTTTCGCGTTCAGATGCGTTTGAAGTTTTAATTTATAAACGGATTGTTTAAATCTCGTTGCGCACAAATTCTAATAAGGCTTTGACATTCTCTGCAGAGAAATCAAATTTCACCCCGGCTGTTTCGTATAATTCGGGAAGCGTTTTGGTATATCCCAAAGCAAGTGCCTGTTCGTAATCGGCTAATGCCTTTTGAGGATTTGCTTTATAATTCCTCCAAACACCAATTGCACCTAGTTGGGCAATTCCATATTCAATGTAATAGAATGGCACTTCATATATATGCAGTTGTTTGTGCCATGCAGTTTCTTCAAATTCAGGGTAGGAACTTCTGTCAATAATATTCCCAGCAAATCGTCTATGTATTTTTTTCCAGGCCTCATTTCGCTCAGTGCGAGTATGAGCAGGGTTTTCATAAATCCAATGTTGGAAGGCATCAACCGTTGCAATCCATGGAAGAATGCTGATGATTTTCTCTGTTTGATAACGACGAGCACGATTTAATTGCTCTTCGTTTTTAAAGAATACATCCCAATGTTCCATCGAAATTAGCTCCATGGCCATCGAAGCAACTTCAGCTATTTCGGAAGGTGTACTTTTAAATCCGGTGAGTTCCAAATCTTTGCTCACCCATGAATGCAATGCATGACCTCCTTCGTGCATCATGGTAATCATGTCGCGAATCGAACCAGCCGCATTCATAAAGATGAAGGGTAGGGCAGAAGAGTAAAGTGGATAATTATATCCGCCTGGTGCTTTGCCTAAACGCGAATCTAAATCGAGATGGCCTTTGGTGTCCATCAATCGAATTACATCGCCATAACTGGATTTCACTTTTGAAAAACATGCAATGGTTTTTTCAATTAAATCGCGGCTATCCGTAAAAGGTTCTAGCGGTTCTTTTTTGTCAGCATCTACTTCTAAATCCCAAGGCGATAAAACATCAAGGCCCAATTTTACTCTGCGCGTTTCTTCCCATTCTTCAACCAATGGAACCACAAATTCCTCCACCGATTGATGGAAGTTAAAACATTGTTCTGCGGTATAATCGAAACGCCCCATTGCGTCAAACATGTACTCACTGAAATTCCGATAACCGGTATTGAGTGCAACTTGATGTCTCAATGCCAACAGTTGATCAAACAACGTATCGAGCGATTCTTGGTCTTTTTTCCTTCGAGTATTTATTTTCTCGTAAACGTTTCGTCTAACTTCACGATCTTCCGATTTAAGAAGATTCGCAGCTTGTTGAAATGTGAGCGTTTTTCCATCAATTTCTACAGACATCGCACCTGTAATTCTTCCATAGTCGCTTGCGAGTGTCTGAATTTCAGTAAACAAAGGAATGTTCTCCTTGCGAAATAATTCGGCTTCTTTTCGAACACCTCGAATGTAAACAGCAAACGTAGCATCCTGAGAAAGTTCCTCTAAGTGATCACTGTTTAATAACTTTCGATTAAACAAATCAGCATATTCGGCAAGATGGGGCTCTATTTCTTGAATAAAAAAATTGAGTGACGCACGTTTTTCCTCACTTGCCGTGTCGCATGTTTGACGAATGTATCTCCAACCTAAGTCCTCTTGAACAACAGCTTCTAGTTCACTTCGGTCGTTTAACCATTTTCGAAGTTCATGAACATCGTTTAATTCACGATGTGATAGTTCTTCGAAAAATGCATGCAAATCATTCCATGAATTTATAGTCAAATTCGATGGAAGATAAGGCGCCTGATGGTGAGAAGCTGTTTCGGACATACGAATAATTACGCGCCAGTTTTACGAACCGTTGATGTTTTGGCCATGCCTTTGGAAGACGCTTTTGGAGAAGCCGTTTTTGCTACTTCTTTTGCTTTAGGCTTTGCAATTGCTTTATCTGTTTTGGGCTTATCCGATTTCATTTCATCTGATTCGCTTTCAACTTCAACAAGTAAACCTTTTTCATTGAGCAATGCATACCAAACAAATACTTTCTTCATGTCGGATGCATAAACTCGGTCTTCATCAAATTCCGGAACAAACTCAGCAAATGCTGCTTTTATCGCATCGTTCGAATCCTTGGAAGTAGGAACAGATGTACCCGATTTCGAATCGCGAATGCTACGTAAAATGTGTTTCAAAGGAATGTCATCGCCTTGTCCATAAATGCTAATGTCATCTAAGGAACTTAGTTTACTTGTTGAATAAACTGGCAGACGCTTCCCGTCAGTCAATGATTCTACAATCAATCCGCTCTTTGTTTGAGAGATAACTTTGTATAATCCGCTCATTCCTGTAACGGATATAATCCCGCTTAAATCCATAATATATTTTGGTTTTGATGCAAACCTAATCGAATTCCTTTGTCTTACAAAAAGGAAATTAATTTCGGTGGTTATTAATTAAAATTTTCTTTTGAATAATTTCATTTTTTGACTCGATACAAAGTACATAATATCCAGTTTTTAAATGCGCAATGTCTAATTTGAAACCATTGTCATTCCAAGTGTTTTGAAGAATTATTCGGCCACTTAAATCGAGCAATTTGATCTGGGCATTTGCCTTTGTTTCATCTTTAATTTTGATGAAAATTTCTTCACTTGCTGGATTCGGAAATACCGACCAAGAATCTTGAGTGGATTGAACTGATAAAGGGCCGCCAGTTGTTTGATAAAAATTTCGGGCGTCAACAGCAGCTTGCGTTAACTCATTGAGATTGTTTCCTGCCAGTAGTGCAAAAGCAATGACTTGCTCCTGTCCTGTTTGCAATGAAAATGGTCCTGCCGAAACAACATTCACAATATCGTTTCCATTTCCGCTTGTGCCAGCTTCGTTTTGTGGGGTA
>CALQJV010000139.1 GCA_943330985.1 Chitinophaga pinensis | reverse complement strand
GTTGATGACTGATTTGCATGCGCAAATAGGTGGGCAAAACGTGTTTAGTTTTATCAATCTTCCTAATTCCGCTCGTGTTCAGGCCTTGGGTGGCTCTGCCATTGCCTTTCGCGATGATGATGTGAATATGGCCTATCAAAATCCAGGCTTGATCAATTCATCGATGGCCAATCGCCTTTCATTAAACTATGTGAACTATTTCAGTGACATTAATTTTGGAAATGTTGCTTATGCACTGAATATAAAAAAGGCTGGTACGCTTGCCTTAAGTATGCAGTATATCAATTATGGTAATTTCGAAAGAGCCGATTATACAGGTTTAGTTACTGGAGAGTTTACTGCTGGAGAATATTGCTTCAATGCGGGTTTTGGTAGAAAAATAGACTCGTTGTTTTCTGTTGGTGTTAATTTGAAAGGGATTTATTCGGGACTCGAATCCTATTCATCTTTTGGAATGGCAGTCGATTTAGGCGTATCTTATATGAGCCCAGATAAACTTTTTGAAGCTTCCGCATTGATGAAGAATTTCGGATATCAATTTAAAACGTATGTCGACAATAATCGTGAAACACTTCCCATGGAAATGCAAATTGGAATGTCGAAACGATTGAAACATGTTCCAATGCGCTTCTCCTTTGTTGCGCATAATTTGCAACAACCCATTCTGACATATAATGATCCACTTAAACCCGAAGAATCTATCGATCCATTAACGGGTGATACGGTTATTAATAAAGTCGGAGTGGGAAATAAAATTCTTCGCCATGCAATTTTAGGTGCAGAATTCAATATCACAAAAGCACTCGCATTTCGAATCGGTTATAATTATCAGCGACGCCAAGAAATGAAAGTCGAAAGTCGACTAGGTACTGTTGGACTTTCATGGGGGCTAGGTGTTAAGGTGTATAAGTTTTCGATAGCTTATGCTCGATCGGCTTATCATCTTGCTGGATCACCCAACCAGATTTCACTTTCCGCAAAAATTTCAGATTTTTACCATAAATAAAATGCCTCCTCGTAAGATAACTATTGCAATTGACGGCTATTCTTCCTGTGGGAAATCAACCATTGCGAAAGCATTAGCAGCGACCCTTCATTATAATTATGTTGATACAGGTGCAATGTATCGAGCAGTTACATTGTATGCTTTACGAAATGGGCTTATAAACGGTAAACAACTCGATGAAGACGGATTGATTGATGAATTAGAAAATATCCATATTCAATTTCATTTTAACACAGATACTCAAGCATCTGAGATTTTACTCAATGATGAAAATGTTGAGCAATATATCCGACAAATGGATGTGAACGATTGGGTGAGTAGGGTGAGTGCTGTTGGAGAAGTGCGAAGAAAAATGGTCAAGATTCAACAATTACTTGGAAAAGGAAAAGGAATCGCGATGGATGGAAGAGACATCGGAACGACTGTTTTTCCTGGTGCAGAATTGAAAATATTTATGACTGCCGATAAAGATGTTCGAACCCAAAGACGCTTGGATGAAATGGAATTTAATGGAATTGCAGCAAGTTTCGATCAGGTTCAAGAGAATTTATTACAAAGAGATTTGGAAGATATGAGTCGTGTTGAAAGTCCTCTCAAGAAAGCCGCTGATGCAATTGTTCTTGATAATACACACTTAACCCGCGAAGAGCAACTTGAATTTGTAATTCAGTTGGTAAATCAAATAACAATTAAGTCATTTGCTTAATTCAGAAATTCAAATTTGAAAACGCCTCCCCATTTTTTAATTTCGCTTTATGAATGTAACCATTGATGCAAATTCGGGTTTTTGTTTTGGGGTTGTTTATGCCATTCAAATGGCTGAAGACGAATTGGCTGCAAATGGATCACTCTTTTGCCTGGGCGATATCGTTCACAACAACATGGAAGTGGATCGATTAGAAAAAAAAGGATTGAAAATAATCGATCATCAAGAATTCCAAAAACTACATAATACGAAAGTGCTCATTCGTGCACATGGAGAGCCACCCGAAACGTATAAAACAGCCATCGAAAACAACATCGAACTCATAGATGCATCGTGTCCGGTTGTGCTGAAATTGCAAAACCGTATTCGAAACGGTGTTGAGAATTTAGGCGATGGGCAAATTGTTGTTTATGGAAAAGAAGGCCATGCTGAAGTAAATGGCTTGGTAGGTCAAACTAATGGGAAAGCAATTATCGTTAGTGATATTGCTGAACTCGATTTGATAGATTTCAATAAACCGGTACAGTTTTTCTCTCAAACCACACAACCAAGCGATGGATTTAAATTCATGCTCGAAGAAATTACTCATCGAATAAAACAAGCCGGACATGATCCACTCGAATTTCTAAGTTCGAACGATACCTTATGTCGGCAGGTATCCAATAGAGAACCACAATTGCTTGATTTTTCAAAAGCCCATGATGTCATTTTATTTGTAAGCGGGAAAAAAAGTTCGAATGGAAAAGTTCTTTTTGATGTATGTAAAAGTGTCAATCCAAGAACTTATTTCATCTCAGAATGGAATGAAGTGGATTTGACTTGGTTGCAGGGTGCACAATCAGTAGGAATTTGCGGCGCAACGTCCACTCCGATGTGGTTAATGGAACAAATTGAAAGTGCTATTCGAGCAGAATATTCGGCTATATAAAATCAGCTAGTCATTGCCCGATTTCATTGAAATTAATATTTAATGAAAATTGTAACAATCGGGCATGAAAATTTACAAATTGAATCTATTTTTATTTACCTTTGCGGCCCTTCGAAAATCGAGGGTGATGCATTGAGCATCAATTTGTTTAATCAATTTAATTAGTGACGTAATGTCAGAAAACAATCAAGACGCACCAGAAACTACTGCAGCAGTAGAAGTTTCTGAAATGTCTAAAATCTCAGAAAATGCCGTTCATTCCATTTCAACAATGGATTTCGATTGGGATTCAGTAGGAAAAAGATCAAGTAATTACAGCAAGCCAGAGCGTGAGCGCATGGAATCGTTGTACGAAAAATCACTTAGTTCAATTACAGAGCACGAAGTTGTTGAAGGCGAAATTGTAGCGATGACAACGAAAGATGCTGTTGTAAACATCGGATACAAATCGGATGGTATCGTTGCTTTATCGGAGCTTCGTTACGATACGGAAATCAAAGTGGGTGATCGCATTGAAGTGTATATTGAATCGAAAGAAGATAAAAGCGGTCAGCTTTTGCTTTCTCATAAAAAAGCACGTTCTCTTAAATCGTGGGATCGTGTGAATTCTGCACTCGAAAACGACGAAATTATCAAAGGTTATGTGAAATGCAGAACCAAAGGTGGTTTAATCGTTGACGTTTTTGGAATTGAAGCATTCCTTCCAGGTTCACAAATCGATGTGAAACCAATTCGTGATTACGATGTGTATGTTGGTAAATCAATGGAATTCAAAGTGGTGAAAATCAACAAAGAATTCAAAAACGTTGTAGTTTCTCACAAAGCACTTATCGAGGAAGAATTAGAAGCTCAAAAAACAGAGATTATCTCCAAGCTTGAAAAAGGTCAGGTTCTTGAAGGAACTGTGAAAAACATAACTTCTTATGGAGTATTTGTTGACTTAGGTGGTGTTGATGGATTAATTCACATTACTGACTTAAGTTGGGGCCGTATCAATCATCCAGAAGAAATTGTGAAATTGGATGAGAAAATTCAAGTGGTAATTCTTGATTTTGATGAAGGTAAAAAACGTATTGCTCTTGGCTTGAAACAATTAACTTCTCATCCTTGGGATAATGTTGATCCAAACTTAAATGTTGGCGACAAAGTGAAAGGAAAAGTTGTTGTTTTGGCTGATTATGGTGCATTTGTAGAAATTGAGCCCGGCTTCGAAGGTTTAGTTCACGTTTCTGAAATGTCATGGTCACAGCATCTTCGTTCTGCGCAAGATTTCTTGAAAGTTGGAGAAGAAGTGGAATGTTTAATTCTTAGCCTAGACCGCGAAGAACGTAAAATGTCTTTGGGTATTAAACAATTAATGCCAGATCCTTGGGCTGAAATTGAAGCGAAATATCCTGTAAATTCTAAGCACACTGCCAAGGTTCGTAATTTCACCAATTTCGGTGTTTTTGTTGAACTTGAAGAAGGTGTTGATGGTTTAATTCATATTTCAGATTTAAGCTGGAGCAAGAAAATTAAACATCCAAGTGAATTCACTAAGATTGGCGAGGAAATTTCTGTTATCGTTTTAGACACTGATAAAGAAAACCGTCGTCTGAGCTTAGGTCATAAGCAAATGGAAGAAAATCCTTGGGATGTTTTTGAAACCATCTTTACAGAAGGTTCAATTCATCAAGGAACAATTACATCCATGAATGATAAAGGTGGTGTTGTTGCTCTTCCATACGGTGTTGAAGGATTTGCTCCGAACAAACACCTTGCGAAAGCCGATGGTACTGTTGCGAAAACAGAAGAAACTCTTGACTTCAAAGTGATTGAGTTTGCGAAAGAAAGCAAGAAAATCATCGTTTCTCATGCACGTACTCATGAAGAAGAAAAACCAGGTTCTCCGGATGTTCGCGAAAGTGATTCTACCGAAAAACGTGCTGATGATTCAAAGAAAGCTGC
>CALQJV010000138.1 GCA_943330985.1 Chitinophaga pinensis | reverse complement strand
GGCCTAAACGTAGGTATTGGAAAAGATCACACACTGTTTGCTCTTGTAGACGGAACGGTACAATTTAAACGTCGCAGCGATGATAAATCGTTTGTGTCGATTGTTCCTTTCGTAGCAAGTTAATTCATAAAAAATTAATGGAGCCTCTGTATGATAAATGCAGAGGCTTTTTGCGTTGAGGTTAACGATTTGCAGATTGGCGATGGGCAGGGTTCTGAACACTAAAGTTAGTTCGGAGAACTGAACTTTCGGCTACCACAAAAATGTCAAGCTGAGACGAAACCCCGCCTATTGCCAATGTGCTGTTATGTGCTGGTTAATAAAAAACTATTTATTGTACCAACTACAAAGTCCACCGTCAGAGCAGCATCTAGAGGCTGAAGCCGAGACCCCTTCATCTTGCCTTACAGATACCTCTGTTTTACACTTTGAGCAATAATAACCTTTTCCACCAGTGTGCGCTGCGAACACATACCCATGCATTCCTGATGAGGAGTTACTGCATCCGGATTCCCAAGGCGTAGTATTGGTATCGCCGTACTTTACCTTACAACATTTGGTACATTTATACACTGCTCCTTCGACGGTTTTCTCAATCACCCCAAAAGACAGTAAACTAATCAGCAAAAGTATTGCCCCGAAAATTGACATTGATTTTTTCATTACATTTATTTTAAAGGTTCACTTACTCTTATGGCTTTTCAGAATGTCGCCCCGTTTTTTTTTTAGTGGGTACTGGTCTCCACTTATTTTTTTAAATTTAGTATTTGTTTTAAGAACTATCAAAATTATTATTTGGTAGTTCTCTTGTCCGTTGTTTTTCGTTTGGTTGTCTTTTCATATACTTGCCAATAACTATATGATATACGTGTATTGTACGCGGAACAAAACCAAACAATCAACTGGAATTTTATATACTGGACGATTGTAAAATCCCTATTTCGATTTTACTTTAATTTTCATCCCGGACTTTAATACGGTTTTAGATGAAAATCCATTCAGGGTTCGAATTTCAGCTAAAGTCATTCCGTGGCTAACTGCTACTTTCCACAATGAATCGCCCGGTTTTACTTTGTATGTCGAAACGCCGGAAACTTTGTTTTCTTTCACTTCTGACTTTTGAGAAATTGTTCCAGAAGCAGGCTTTGCTTCAGTTGCTTGTTCCGAACTCTGACTTGTTGCTTCCGATGGTTTGTTTTCACCACTTGCACTCACCGTTGTTTGATCTACCTGAGAGGAGAAGGGCGGACTTACTTTCAATCGTTGCCCACGCTTAAGTTTAGCGCTTCGTAAATTGTTCCACTTTTTAATATCATTCACCGTTACACCATATTTTCTGGCAACTGCCGAAATACTCTCTCCCGATCGAACAACATGTGTTTTGGAGGCAATTGGTAAAGCTCGTTTTATGTTTAGCAAGCTATCCATTCTGCTTTCTCGAGAAGATTTATAAGAATAAATAGTTTCCTCGTTATTAATGAACGCGGCTATTTTGCTTTTGGGAAGCGTTAATATATGCCGGCCTTCAGTTTCGGGAATTACACCCAATAAATAAGAAGGATTCAAAAATTCAACGTCTTCAATAGGCATATCCAAAACTGCCGAAATCTGATTAAATGTTAAGCGCCGGTGAATGTGAAGTGTGTCAATTTCATTGAAAATGGCTTTGGGCATAATCGGATACAGATTATGTTCTTTCGAATAGCTCATTACATAAACCGCAGCAATAAAAGCAGGTACATATCCTGCTGTTTCTTTGGGTAAAAAAGGACGAAGATCCCAGTAGTTAGTTTTCCCCCCTGAACGGCGAATTGCTTTATTCACATTTCCTGGTCCGCTATTATATGCAGCAAGAACCAACGACCAATCTTTGTATATAGAATAAAGGTATTTCATATACAAACATGCGGCTTCCGTAGATTTTATTGGGTCGCAGCGTTCGTCTACATAACTATTGATATTGAGTTTGAAAAGCTTCCCCGTTCCGTACATGAATTGCCAAAGCCCCTGTGCCCCAACACGGGAGCGCGCCGCCGGATTCAAAGCCGATTCAACAATGGCGAGATATTTTAACTCAAGTGGCATTTTATATTTTGCCAATGTCTCTTCAAATAGCGGAAAGTACAATTCGGAAAGCCCAATCATGCGCGATACCTGATTGCGTTTCCGGATAGAATACATATTGATATATGCTCTAACTTCATCGTTGTAAATGAGTTTAAATGGCGACATCGCGTCCATCTTAGCGATACGTTCCGCAAGTATCTGTGGAGAATAAATGGGAACCGAGTCAGGTGAAAATCCGAAACTTCCGGGCCTGCCTACTTCTCCATTATATCGAGATGTCTCGAACAATTTCAAATAAGCGATACTATCTAGTTGTGCAGCAATGGGGTCATCTGCCAACAGGCGAATTGACGTGTCTCGCGAAGAAACATAGGTTCTCTTTTGCGGAAAAGCGATGCTAACCAACAGCAAGAAAAGTCCGGAAAAAAGAGCTTTTAAACGCATGCGTAAATCAAAAACGAAATCAATAACAACTTAGTATAACCATATTCACCAAATGATAACGACGTGAAAGGGTATACTTCAAACCTACTTGTTTTTTTAGCACAAAATCGAAGGACTCACTGAAAATTCAACACAATTTTGTTCACAACAAGATTGTTTATTTTGATTCATTCATCAAACGAGATGAAAATGCCATCAACTGAGAATCGTGATTTGTATTGGCCATTAATTGAACACCGAATGGTAAGCCGTTGCTATGTTTTCCGAGTGGCAATGATATTGCCGGAACTCCACATAAATTGGCTTGAACGGTATAAATATCTTCCAAATACATTTTAATTGGATCGGCACTTCGCTCTCCTAATTTGAAAGCTGTGCTGGGTGTACTCGGTAATAAAATAAAATCGTTGTTCTCAAAAATGGACTGCGTACGATCGCGAAGTATACGACGAACTTTTTGTGCTTTTGAATAATATGCATCGTAGTAACCCGAGCTTAAAACAAATGTTCCAAGCATAATTCGTCGTTTTACTTCAGCGCCAAAACCTTCCGAACGGGACAATTTATAGGTTGATTCCAAATCGGTCGCATTCTTACTGCGGTATCCATAATGAATACCATCGTAACGAGATAAATTGGAAGATGCTTCGGCAGTTGTTAAAACATAGTAAGCCGGAATTACATAGTCTAGAAATGGGAAATCTACAGCGGTAACTGAATGTCCATCGGCTTTTAACTGCTCAATGAGCTCCATCAATCGAGTACGAATTTCGGGATCTAACCCTTCATTTTCGACGTAATCTCGTATGTATGCAATGCGGTATTTTCCATCGGCATTTAATTCTTTCGAAAAAGAAGCTGACGGTTTTTGGTACATGGTTGAGTCGAATTCATCGGGCCCCGAAATCACTTCCATGATCAGTGCGCAATCTTCCACATTGTTCGTCATTGGGCCAACCTGATCGAAAGATGAAGCATACGCAATGCATCCCCAGCGAGAAACCAAGCCATAAGTGGGTTTGTAACCAACTATTCCACAAAAAGAAGCGGGTTGACGAATTGAACCTCCCGTATCGGAACCCAATGTCGCAAGACATAAACCTGCAGCAACAGCAGCAGCAGATCCTCCAGAAGAACCACCTGGAACGCGAGAAGAATCTAGCGGATGTTTTACTGGGCCAAACGCCGAATTTTCATTGGAGCTGCCCATGGCAAATTCGTCGCAATTCAATCGACCAATAATAACTGCATCTTCGTCAATAAGTCGCTGAACTACGGTTGCAGAGTAAAGCGACTCGAATCCCTGAAGTATTTTACTTGAGGCTGAAACCTGATGCCCTTTATAACATAGATTGTCTTTTAAGCCAATTACCATTCCGGCCAATCTACCAACATTTCCGCCCTTCCATTTTTGGTCGATGGCAATAGATTGTTGCAATGCATCCTCTTCAAACACCTCTAAAAAAGCGTTTAAATCAGATTTTTCTTGAATGGTTTTTAAGTAATGGCGCGTTACAGCCTCCATGGTCGTTGTTCCGTCGGCAATTGCAGAACGGGTTTCGGCCAGCGATAAATACATAGGCTAAAAGGAATTTTGCAATCAGTTCTTTTTTTCTGGCAATTGTTCGTCGTTCTTACCGTCTTTAGCATCCTTAAATTCGCGAATGCCTTGTCCGATACCTTTCATTAATTCAGGTATTTTTTTTCCTCCGAATAAAAGTAACACAGCTGCAGCGATCAGAAAAATATGACCTGGGCTGATTAATTGAAGCAAAACAGATAACATCATGGTAGTAAAATAAGATTCAAAAGTACGATATTCTTGTCTATAATGGATGTTAATTATCAAGACAAGGATTCAGATAATTTATTCTTTTCAATCCGAGCTGCTATAAATATGCTCACCTCATAAAGTAGAAACAGCGGAATGGACACAATAATTTGACTTGTAACATCGGGAGGTGTTATGATAGCGGCAACAATCAGGATAATTACGTAAGAGATTTTGCGGGATGCTCTCAACGAAGCCGGACCAACCAAACCAATTTTAGCCAGAAAATAAATCACAATGGGAAGCTCAAATACAAGCCCGCTTCC
>CALQJV010000137.1 GCA_943330985.1 Chitinophaga pinensis | reverse complement strand
GTTGATGACTTCAGCAAGTTGGAGAAGAAAGGCAATTTGGAAGGGAAAAAATTTTCTCAAAAAGTAGAACGTTCTGCTTTTATTTCATGGCTTGATGAGAACCATCGTGGTGTGGAATTTATCTTTCATTTGGGCGCTAGAACTGATACCACCGAATTCAATAAAGCCATTTTTGATGAACTGAACCTAAATTATTCGCAAGCGGTTTGGAACAAATGTGTGGAATTTGGAATTCCACTAGTTTACGCTTCTTCGGCTGCTACTTATGGCTTGGGGGAATTGGGCTATGAAGACAATCATGATATAGTTGAGCAATTAAAGCCCTTAAATCCCTACGGAGATTCGAAAAACGACTTTGATAAATGGGCATTAAAGCAAGAGCGCAAACCATATTTCTGGGCAGGGCTAAAGTTCTTTAATGTATACGGACCCAACGAATCGCATAAAAAGCGCATGGCTTCTGTGATTTTTCATTCGTACAATCAGATTGTTGAAAAAGGAAGCGTGAATTTGTTTCGATCGCACAGAGCAGATTATACAGATGGCGGTCAAATGCGCGATTTTGTGTATGTAAAAGACTTGGTGAAAGTGTGTTACTTTTTGATGCAACATCGTAAAGATTCGGGCTTGTACAATTTAGGTACAGGTAAAGCCCGTAGCTTTTTCGATTTGGCTTCGGCAACCTTTGCTGCCATGCAAAAACCTGCGGACATACGATTTATTGATACACCTGCCGACATTCGTGACACCTACCAGTATTTTACAGAAGCCAACATGACGAAGTTGCGTAGTATTGGTTATTCAGAACCTTTTTATTCGCTCGAAAATGGAGTGAAAGAATATGTTCAGGAGTATTTAATGCAGGGGAAATTCGCTTGAGTATTCTTATAACAATTGGAATATTTAATTTATATACACTTGTATATTAGCGAATTAGGGAGTTTATTTGCCTATATTCGCAGTCCAATAAAAACAAATAATGAAAAAACCATTTGCAGCATTGCTTTTCTTTACCCTCGTAATGGGTAGTTTAAATGCACAAGAAATCACCATCGAATCGCCAAATGCGCGCGGTTTTTCAGGTGTAAAATCAATTAACGGCGAAATTGTTTTTACCACGTGGTTTGGCGAAAAAACAGAAACCAAAGGGATGGCCAATTTTGTTTTGAAGCTTTACGATAAAGATTTGAAAGAAATCAAAACCACTGAAATTGAAGTAAGCAAGTTTTCTGAAATAGCTTCATCGGCATTTACAGGCAAGTACTTCATGTTCATTTTTGTGGATGCATTGAAGAAAACGCGCACAACGGTTACCCTAGATGCAACAGGCGAGCTTGTTCAGAAAAAAGTTGAAGAGGATGTTCGTCGTGCTTTGCTAACGGAAGAGAATTTTCCAATTATTCACGTGTTGAATGATGAGGAGTTTATATTGCTTCGTCCAATGAAAGAGAAGAAATTTGGATTTGATATTGAGCGTCTCGACAAAGACTTAAATTCAAAATGGACCAAATCACATATTCCGGAAAGTGGAATTTGGAAAGCACAAGATTCGAAAGTAAGCAATGGGAAATTGTATTTGCTTCGAGAAGAGAATCCAACACGTTATTCCGATAATTATGTGTATTCGGTTCAGTGTTTCAATTTAGCTGATGGAGAAGATATTTATTCTACTGATTTAGTAAACGAAGAAGACGGTGGAGCACCAGCGTTTATTCGTGTAACAGCGAATGGAGCAGTAATTACAGGTGGCATGTACTTCAAAGGAAGCAAGTACGATGACAAGAATTCGGATGGTTTGTTTTTTACATTGATTTCGGCAGAAGGAGAAATAAAGCAATTCACAAAGAAGACTTGGAAAAGTATGAAAGATCAAATTGCAGGCGAATTTTCTTCGGCATTGCTTGGAGGTAAAACCAAAATTATGGTGGAAGACGTGATTAAGAAAAACGACGGAACCTATATGGTTATTTGCGAGCAATTCAAGAAAGCCAACAATGCAAACATGACTGGTTCTGGAGCAGGAGCATTGTTAGGAGCAGGTGGAGGATCTTCAGCGGCTGGGGAAATTGGTTTCACTGTTCTCGATTTTGTGTTCTTTAATTTTGATGCAACAGGAAACTTAAGTAGCATTGATGTTGTTGCAAAACAAAACAAAGAAGCGCGTGTAAGTGGAAAAATTGCAAGCGAAAAAGGATTAGCCATTGCGCAATACATGTATGGTCGCGGATTCTTCTGCTACAAGGAACTTATCGAGAAAGATGGCAAACAGATTATTGTTTACCGTAACGACGATGGTTTTAAAAGCAAAGCGTATTTCCTTCCTTTAGGAGAGAAATCTACAGAGAACATTCCAAGCATCGATATGGATCGTTGGGTTTCAGAAAAGCTAAACAAGTTGGGTAAATTTGCGAAAGCAACAGGAGCAGATCAATACAGCTTCAACTCCGACAGCAATGCAAGTGATACTTATGCTCTTTACAAGAACATAACGGCTTTCAAACCAGGATTTATGTTGCTTCACGATTTCAATCAAAAAGGATTGAAAGTTTGGTTGGAGCCAGTTCCGGTTAAGTAATTTCTTTAATGTTTTTAATAGAGCCGGTGTTTATAGCACCGGCTTTTTTGTTTTTATCGTGCCGCGCGCAACCAGAAGTTTGGGATTTTGTGAACGCGATGTTTTAGATAACAAGAATGCAACAAAAGTCGACAATGTTACAATTAAGCAAAATACCCCAATTTTTAGGTGGGCGCTGTTAGAGGTTGTGCCCTGCAAAAAAATTCTTGCGAGCTAAATTTTTTGATCTTGAACATACTGTTAACGCAAATCAATATTCTAATGAACGAAAATGTAAGCATAGCGGCAAGTTACTGCTAACGGTCGTTTTAATTCTTTTATAAATTAGTTTAATTATTTTCTTGGCTTAGTTTTATTTGTGTTGAGTATTTTACTGCAATTCAACTATAACTTCATTTTTTCGATTAAAAACTTCATAAGGTGCATTGTAGCCAAATAAATAAAATTGATTAGTATACTTTATACCTTCAGCATCTAAAGCCGCTTTTAAGTTTTGTTTATACTTTTCTATTTTAGTATCATTAGCCCAACCGCTAAACCTTATCGCAGCAAGGGTTTTTGCAGGCTCTTGTTTAAATTCTATGCCTGTTTGATTAGGCTTAGGAAGCATGTCCTTTTTAAATTTCTTA
Source organism: Chitinophaga pinensis (assembly GCA_943330985.1). The sequence continues at coordinate 1,428 of CALQJV010000137.1, read as the reverse complement.
GGAACCATAAACATCATAGTCATGGAATCCTCTAATGACATTGAGACAGGGGTAGTCATAGATATTTTTTCATTCCTTTCATTATTTCCAAAAATATATCCCGCTAAAACAGAGAAGCCTTTACTTGCAGAGTTTTTATATCCTTTTGTGGAGAGTTTGACTGAGGTAAATAAAGTAGTTTCATAACTTCTTATTTCAAATCGGTCATATTTTTTTTTCACTACATAAGAGTATGTTTCAATATTTCTTTGTCCACGTATAAAATAAAGTTGGACAAATGTAAACGCTAATAAGATTACTACAATTATGATTATTACTATTTCCATTTTTTAGTGTTTAGCTGTTTTTATTTATAATGAGCGCTACGAGTAACCGAAGTTTGAAATTTTTGTGAAGGCGATATTTTAAGCTGCACGAATGTATCAAAATTCGACAATGTTTCAATTGGCAAGGTGCTGTTAGCGGTCGATGGCGAAATGCTGCCTAGCCACTTGGACTATTCCTGCGCACTTGTTACCTGCTTAACTGTGTCATGTATCCCGAAATGACTTTGGGGCATTATCTCTAACTACCTCCTTTTCGTGTTTATAAAAACAAAATCCAACAAAATTCGTTCGGAAACCTAATTTTAAAACAAGCATAATTTCCCTATTACTCCTCTAAAAATCAATTTTTATATCAACAATAATCCCTAGTAAATTCTATATTTAATTGTATTTAAAAATTCATAATGTATTGTTTTATTGGCGAATAATATATAATTTTGATCTTGTGATTTGGAAATTGAGCACGGAAACCTAATTTTAGCACAGCACGGAAACCTAATTTTAGCACAGCACGGAAACCTAATTTTAGCACATAAATTAAACGAGTTTTAAATAAGAATGTATGGCTGCACCAAGAGAGAAATTAGCTCAGGCACTAGAGGCGCTAAAAGCACTTCAGGATTTGGATATTGTTGCAATTAAAAAAGAAGAGATAAGTCGTATTCATCGTGAACGTTTAATTCGCAGCCATTTTCTGAAAGAAGTTATTAAAGGTTGGTTTATAGCCACGCCCGAAGACGAACAATATGGCGACAGCACAACGTGGTACACATCTTATTGGGGATTTTGCTCCCGTTACCTTGAACAACGATTCAACGATGGCTATTGTTTGTCGGCCGATCAATCTTTGTTATTACACGCAGGAAATCGCACGGTTCCTTATCAGTTAATAGTGCGCTCAACCAACGGAGGCAATTCCATAACACCATTGCCATTTAATACATCCTTGTTTTCGATGAAATCGCAGCTGCCCAATTCTGCCGAAATCATTGAGCAAGACGGCTTGTTCATTTTGTCATTGCCTTCGTCGCTGATCCATTGTTCACCATCCATATTTAGTAAAAATCCGACCGATGTTCGAACGGCACTTTCGCAGATTAGC
>CALQJV010000136.1 GCA_943330985.1 Chitinophaga pinensis | reverse complement strand
TAAACTCCACTTGGTACGCTCTTGAAAGCATGTCCAATCCTGTAATTTGGATTGTTGGCGGTGTTGATAAAGGAAACGACTATGCAATGCTTAGCGATTTGGTTCGTGGAAGAGTAAAAGCCATTGTTTGTTTAGGGAAAGACAACCAAAAAATCCAAGAAGCTTTTCAAGGAATGGTTGAACATATTGTTGAAACTGGAAGTGCAACTGAAGCAGTGAAAGCGGCCTATTCATTAGGTAAAAAAGGCGATACTGTTCTTTTATCTCCAGCATGCGCAAGTTTCGATCTTTTCGAAAATTACGAAGATCGTGGACGTCAATTTAAAAAAGCTGTACGCGAACTTTAATCTATAAAATTCAATGAATTTCCCATCAATATATGCGAAAGGAGACCGTACCATTTGGATCGTGGTGCTCTTGCTTTCTTTGCTATCCGTTCTTGCTGTATACAGCGCTACCGGATCGCTTGCGTATATGAAACAGGATGGAAATACTGAACATTATCTTTTCAAACATCTTGTATTGGTTATTACTGGCTTGGGATTGATGTATTTTACACATTTACTTCATTACCGAATTTTTTCAGGAATTGCCAAGATTGCATTTCTCATTGCAATACCATTGCTAGTTATCACACTCGTTTCAGGTACAAATTTGAACGAGGCAAGTAGATGGATTACCGTACCCATTATCAATGCAACGTTTCAAACATCCGATTTCGCCAAACTAGCATTAATCCTATTTCTGGCTAGATCTTTAACACGTAGGCAAGAGAAAATCAAGGAATTCAAAGGCGGATTTTTGCAAATGGTATGGCCAATATTTGCAATCTGTGGCTTGATTTTACCAGCAAATTTTTCAACATCAGCCATACTTTTCGCCACTTCTCTTGTGTTGTTGTTTATTGGGAGAGTAAATCTAAAATACATACTTGCCCTCATTGGAATTGGTATAGTTGCGTTTGGATTATTTATTCTACTTGCCATTAATTTCGAATTGCCCGGACGAATTGGAACTTGGAAGGCGCGTATTGTGAACTTTTCAAGTGGTGATTCCGAAGTGAACTTTCAAGCGGAACAATCAAAAATTGCGATTGCCAATGGTGGAGTTTTTGGGAAAGGCCCCGGTAATTCAACGCAACGTAACTTTCTGCCTCATCCTTATTCAGATTTCATTTTCGCCATTGTATTGGAGGAATACGGATTTATTGGGGCAACAATCCTCATGCTTTTGTATTTGATTCTGCTACTCAGGGTCGTACGAATGGTTCAATATAGCCCACAAACTTTTGCAAGCTTTTTAGCTATCGGATGTTCCTTGATGCTAATTTTTCAGGCATTTATAAATATGGCTGTTGCCGTTCAGCTTTTTCCTGTTACCGGACAAGCCCTTCCATTGGTTAGTATGGGAGGAACTTCTATTTGGTTTACAAGTATTTCCATTGGTATTATTTTATGTGTTAGCCGCTTTTGTGTGAAAGAGAAAGGAGAAGTAGATGAGGCCATATAAATTCATTATCTCCGGTGGAGGAACTGGCGGACATATTTTTCCGGCTATTGCTATTGCCAATGAAATTAAAGTACGTTATCCTGACGCTGAAATTCTATTTGTCGGTGCACTTGGAAGAATGGAAATGGAAAAAATTCCAGCTGCAGGATATAAAATTATTGGACTAAACATTTCAGGAATTCAGCGTTCTTTCACCTTGAAAAACTTTCTGGTTCCATTTCGTTTATTGGGCGCATTAGCTCAATCGAGCAAAATTATCAAGGAGTTTAAACCAGATGCTGTCATCGGTGTAGGAGGTTATGCTAGCGCTGCTGTGTTATTTATGGCTACTATGAAAGGAATTCCGACACTCGTTCAAGAGCAGAATTCGTATCCTGGTATTACAAACAAAGTACTTTCGAAACGTGTCAACAAACTCTGTGTTGCTTATCCCAACATGGAACGCTTCTTTCCACAAAACAAAATAGTGTATACTGGAAATCCTGTTCGTCATGAAATTTTAAATCAAGACGGGAAACGAAATCAGGCACTTCAACATTTCGGTTTAAATCCGAAAAAGAAAACACTCCTCGTTGTTGGAGGAAGTTTGGGAGCGCTATCCATAAATGAAAGTATTTTAAACGGACTTTCTCAAATTAAAGAAGCAGGCTTTCAGCTTATTTGGCAAACGGGAAAAGGTTTTGATGGCAAGGCGGCCGAGGCAGTGAAAACGATTAACGACTCTGGTATTCAAACCTATGCGTTTATCAAAGAAATGGATTTGGCTTATGCCGCTGCCGATATCGTTATTTCGAGAGCTGGTGCATTAGCTGTTTCGGAATTGTGTTTGGTTCATAAAGCATCCATTTTGGTTCCCTATCCTTTTGCTTCCGAAGACCATCAAACACATAACGCACAATCGTTGGTGGAAAAAGGAGCAGCATTGCTTGTAAAAGATAGCGATGCTCGAACGAAACTTGTAGAAGTTTTGCTGGAGTTAAATCAGAACACCACTGCATGCGATGGTTTAGTTAAAGCCATTGCTGAATTTGGGAAGCCTGATGCAACGCGCGAAATTGTTGATGAAGTAATTAAAATGATCAAGGTTTGATATGAAATTGCAAGCCATCACATATGTTTATTTCTTAGGTGCCGGTGGTATCGGGATGAGTGCGCTCGCTCGGTATTTTCTGCAAAGAGGTATTTCTGTTGGTGGTTACGATAAAACGCAAACAGCATTAACAAATGAACTTCAGCACGAAGGCATGAACATTTGTTTTTCGGATTCCATTCAGTCATTGCCTTCTAACTTAGTTAATTCTCAAGAAAAAGAATCTTCTCTTATTATTTATACTCCAGCTATTCCAGCCGATAGCGCGCAGTTAAACTATTTACGTTCGGAGGGTTTTGTATTATTGAAAAGGGCAGAGTTACTCGGATTAATTTCGGAATCACATCAAACAATTGCGGTTGCCGGAACCCATGGTAAAACAACCACATCCTCTATAATTGCTCATTTACTCGAAAATGGAGGCAAGAAACCTGTCGCTTTTTTAGGTGGAATTACAGCGAATTACAACAGCAACTATTTACCGGGAACAGTTTCAAGTGTCATGGTTGTTGAGGCTGATGAATACGATCGATCATTTTTGCATTTACATCCTAATACGGCTATCATTACGTCAACGGATGCCGATCACTTAGATATTTACAAAGAGAAAGATGCACTCGTAAAATCCTTCATCGATTTTGCAGATCAACTTAAACCAGATGGTTCCCTGATTTTAAAACAGGGATTAGATTTACCAAAACGACTTTTTGATCGTGCATTAACCTACCATACGAGCGAAAATGCAGATGTGCAATTGTTGAATTGCGTTTCGGAAGGAGAGCGTTATCGTTTTGATATTCAGATCAAAGATCATCTTATTGAGAATTTAACGTTGGGGCTTCCGGGATTTCACAATATTGAAAATGCTTTGGCCGCGATTACTGCTGTTTACCTAAATGGCTTAGATGACGATGCAATTCGTTCGGGATTAGCTAGTTTCAAAGGGGTTAAACGCCGCTTTGAATACCTCATGCGAGAAGAGGATTTCATTTTCATCGACGATTATGCGCATCATCCAGAAGAATTAAAAGCATGCATCAGTTCGGTTAAAAAGATCTACCCGAACAAGAAAATCATGGGTGTTTTTCAACCGCATCTTTTTAGTCGTACCCGCGATTTTATGGATGAATTTGCAAACAGTTTATCGCTACTCGATGAAGTCATTCTTCTTGATATTTATCCTGCGCGTGAACTTCCAATTGAAGGTATAACCTCAGCTGTTTTATTGGATAAAATTCAATCTAACAAAAAGTCCCTACTCACTAAATCGGAATTGCCCGAATACATTGCTTCTAATAAACCCGAAGTTCTCCTTACGCTAGGTGCTGGCGATATTGATATGTTGCTTGAACCGATCCGTCAGAAATTAACTTTAAATCCTTCTTTAACATGATAAAGAAGGTGCTTAAAATTGTCCTTTGGTCACTGAGTATGATCTTGGTTATTGTATTACTCGGTTTTGTAAATAACAAGCGTCAAGCAGAAGTCTGTACTCAAAGTAAAATCACCTATAGTGGAGATCCTGAATTGCATTTCATTATCGATGAAGATGTTTATGGTCTTCTTAAACAAAAAGGTATTCAAATAGATAGTGTTCAGGCTAATACAATAAACTTAAATGAGATTGAGACTGAATTGATGAATCATCCTGCTGTTCAATCGGCAGATGTTTATTTTAATCCATTAGGCGTTTTGTGTATGGATATTCTTCAACGCAATCCAATAATACGCATTGTAGACACATTTGGAGAGAGTTATTACATTGATGATCAGGGTAATTATATGCCTGTTCTGGATCGATTTACAGCACGTGTTCCAGTTGCAACGGGCGCTATTACTGATCCTTATTACAAGCTCGATATGAATGTGCAGAATATTATTGCAAACGATACACTTGCTCTTATTTCTCAAACAGACGACTTATACACTCTTGCGATGGCTGCTCGTCGCGATACATTTATTTGGGCTCAATTGGAGCAAGTGGTTGTATTGGAAAACGGGGAGCTCGAAATGGTTCCTAACATTGGTCCTTCGAGTATTTTACTAGGGTC
>CALQJV010000135.1 GCA_943330985.1 Chitinophaga pinensis | reverse complement strand
GATTCTATGAATAGCTTAACAAGCCTATGTTTTTGGTTGAGTGTAATTTTTCGAATTGCCTTATATAATTTATTTACTAGGCCTTTCGACGTATCAGAATGTGAGATGTAGGTGTCCGATTTGTAGTAATTTCCGAGGTCTTTTTCATATGGCCTAGGATTCGTAAAAACAAAACCGCATGAGTTGCATTCAACTACTTGAAAGGTTTCTTTAGAAACAGTATAATCAATACATCCAAATCGGTTTTTAAATTCTTCGCCTTTACATAAAGGGCAAGCGTTTATTTTTTCCATATGTTCCACGTGAAACTCAACGACCCAAAAATACCATCAGTACAGAAATATCGGAAGGTGAGATACCACTAATTCTTGATGCTTGTCCAATACTTGAAGGTTTAATTCTACTTAATTTTTCTCTAGCTTCTGATGATAATGATTTCAAAGATCTGTAATCAAAGTTCGAGTGCAATTCAATATGTTCTAGTCTTAATAGCTTATTGGCGACATCTTGCTCTTTACTGATATAGCCATCATATTTTAATAAAATCTCGGCTGATTCAATTACCTCCTCATCCATAGAATTTTCTTCAACATAGCTAGAAATATCAGGAATAGAATCAATCAACCCTTTTAAGGTAACTTGAGGGCGCGAGACAACGGTTCCGACTTTAATTTTCTGACTAACATTAGGAGAACCGGTTTGCTCGAGATAACTATTCAGAACATCTGGCTCTACGCTTTTATTTGTAATGAATTTTATAAAACCATTTACTGATTCGCTTTTATGAAGAGCTCGTTTTAAGCGTTCATCTGAAGCCAAGCCTAATGCATGCGATTTCTGAGTTAAACGAGTATCTGCATTGTCTTGTCTTAATAGAATTCTATATTCCGCACGGGAAGTAAACATTCTGTATGGTTCTTCTGTGCCTTTAGTAACTAAGTCGTCAATTAAAACACCAATATAAGCTTCAGATCTCTTTAAAATAAATGGTTCGTTATCATTGATTTTAAGATGTGCGTTAATCCCAGCCATTATTCCCTGACCAGCTGCTTCTTCATATCCCGTTGTTCCGTTAATTTGACCAGCTAGATATAAATTAGGAATCAATTTAGATTCAAGAGTTAAATTCAATTGTTCGGGTGGGAAATAATCATATTCAATGGCATAACCTGGTCTAAAAACTTTCACATGTTCAAATCCTGCAACTTTTCTTAAAGCTTCAAATTGGATTGATTCGGGAAGAGATGTTGAAAATCCATTGACATAAACTTCCACGGTTTTCCATCCTTCAGGTTCTATGAAAAGCTGGTGTTTATCCTTATCTGCAAACCGATCTATCTTATCCTCAATTGATGGACAATAACGCGGACCCAAACCTTGGATTCTTCCACTAAACATGGGTGATTTATCAAATCCCGTTCTAAGAGTATCGTGAACAGCTTCGTTGGTATAGGTCATATAACAAGGAAGCTGGTGCTTTAATAAGGGTGTATTTGTATAGGAGAACTTTTGAGGAAATGTGTCGCCGGGCTGTATATCCATTTTAGAATAATCTAATGAACGTCCATCAACTCGGGGAGGAGTTCCCGTTTTCATTCGTCCGCTTCTGAAACCCAAATCGACTAACTGCTCAGTTAAGCCTGTTGATTGTTTTTCAGCAGCACGACCACCACCAAAATTCTTCTCGCCTATGTGGATTAGTCCGTTTAAAAAAGTTCCATTGGTTAACACAACGGCTTTTGATTTAATTTCAATTCCTAATCCTGTTTTAACGCCCACAACAATACCATTTTCAATAATTAAGGAAGAAACCATGTCTTGAAAAAAATCAACATTGGGGGTTTTCTCTAACATCAATCTCCATTGTTCAGCAAATCGCATTCGGTCGTTCTGTGTTCTAGGGCTCCACATTGCAGGACCTTTTGAAAGGTTAAGCATTTTAAATTGAATCGCCGTTAAGTCTGAAATGATTCCGCTATAGCCTCCTAAAGCATCTATTTCGCGTACAATTTGCCCCTTCGCTATTCCTCCCATTGCTGGGTTGCAAGACATTTGTCCAATTGTTGCCAAGTTCATTGTAACAAGCAAAACCTTGCTCCCTAAATTAGCAGCAGCGGCAGCAGCTTCGCATCCTGCATGACCACCACCAACTACTATAACATCGTATGAATTAAACATTGTTTGTGTGTTCCACGTGAAACAATAAGTTAATAATTTCGTTTATATTTGATTATCAACAACTTGACTTAGATATAGGTCTTCTAAATCACGCATTTTCTTTTTTTGGATTTTCGTTTTGTCAGAAAAGCCAAGCAAATGTAAAACACCATGAATGATAACTCTGAATAATTCTAACTGAAAAGTACATTGATGTGTTAATGCATTTTCTTTTACTCGATCAAGACTAATTATAAAATCGCCAGATACTCTGTTTGATTCATTATAATCAAAGGTTATTATATCCGTGTAATAATCGTGATTTAAAAACTTTTTATTGACTTCCAAAAGATAGTCATCAGTACAAAAAACAAAAGAAAGGTGACCTGTTTGATAGTTATTCAAACGGATCACCTCTTGTATCCAATTTTTCAATTTGCGCTTGTCTTTTAAAACAAACTTTATGTCTTGATTAATGAAGCGTATCAGAGGGATTGTTATTGATTTGAAATGCGAAAATACAATTCTACACGTCTTCCCTCATTAAGAAATTTAATATCATCACTTAATTTTTTCATTAAAAAAACTCCTCTGCCGTTTGGAGAATTTATATTGTTGGGATCTGTAGGGTCGGGTAGGGTGTCTGGATTAAATCCGTCGCCTTCATCTTCAATAGTAAAACAGAGATTGAAGTCCTTCGTTTCATAAAAAAACTTCACTGATTTATCAGGGTCTAATCTATTTCCGTGACAAATAGCATTATTAACAGCCTCACTTACGGCAACTAAAATGTTACCATAGTTTTCTTCTCCAATATTGTAAAACTGGCAGATGTCGTCAATGTATTTCTCCACTAGTTGAACATTGGTTTTTAAAGAAGGAAAAATTACAGATTGAGTTTCAGTAATTATCATGTTATTGTCCATTAATTGATTGTATTGAAATAAGTTTTTACCATATTTTTATAAAACGGAGTAAACGATGGGGAAAGTGTTTTTAAAAGTTCCGTTTCTTGTTGCATTTGTCGGGTATACTGATCGAAGACAGAAATGTTACGTTTCTGTTCAATTTTATTTTCATTTGATTCGCGTTTATTATCAAGCTCTCTTTCGCGCTCAGCCTTTTCAGCTTCTAATAAGCGAGTCATTATTTCTTGTTGCCTTCGCATCGTCTCTAATGTAATATTTTTATTGACAATGTCGGTTTCTGTTTGTTCCATTTTATTTGAAATGTTTTTTAAGTCACCCAAAGAACCCGATGAGCCATTTTTCATCATTTCATTCATCATCTTCTGTAATTCATTTCTTAGCATCTCTTGTTGCGCTGCCATACGAGCTAATTGCTCACTTCCCATACTACCTTTTGTACCAGAACCTGGTTTTGGGCCTGGCTTACCTTGGCCTTCTTTCATCTGCTTCATTTGTTCATTAAGCTGCTCTTGCAATTGTCTTAATGTACTCATTGATGGCTTCCCACTACCTGGTTTTTTGTTCTTCCCTGGCTTCTTACAACTTCCATTACCTTCTTTTTGCTGCATTTGCTGAGCCATTTGCTGCTGCATCTGATCAGTAACTTCACTAATCATTAACGCTAAATTATTAACAGATGTCATTACAAATTGCTGCCTTGATGCCGCATTCTGACTTTGTCTTTCTGCCAAATAAGATATCGTTTTATCAAGGTTCATATTAATAGAACTAATTTCTCTGTTAATAAACGATTGTATTTCAACAACTCGTTTACTCAAAGCTAACAAAGAATCTTCAATTGCCTTCGCATTGTCTTTCACTTTCTTTTGATCGGCTGTTATTTTAACATAAAGCGGGTTTTCGATAGGTGTTCTTTGGAGTTGTTTCATGAGCAATTCTTGGTCGAACGAAAGCTGCAAAAGGTTTTCTAAAATTTCACGGAGTTTCGATACGTCTTCTTCCAAACTTTCTTGCTCAGATGACTCTTTCATCTTCTTCATACTCTCGCTCATTTCTTTCATCTTTTGAGATGCGCTCTTCTGAGATTTTGAAGCTTTGCCCGATTTATTTTGTTGCATCTGATCAGAGCTGTTCTTCATTTCCTGTTGAATATCTTGCTCCAACTGATCCGTATTTTCAAGTTGTTGAGGGTCTTCTAACTGATCATTTTTCTTTTGAAGATCGTCTAATTCTTTCCGTAAATCATCAAATTCTTTGTTCAGATTATCTTGCTCCTTTTTTAAGTCTTCTGAGGAGCCTTCTTTTTTTTCTGTCTTATCAGCTAATTTATCTTGTTGATCTTTTAAACGATCTAGTTTATCGATAGCGGCATCCAATTTTTGTTCAAACTCAAGTTGTTTAAACAGTTCAAGTGAGCGATCGAGTTCTTTTTCAATGTCTTTGTTCTCCAACTTCATCTGTTCAATCATATCCTTGATTTTATTCTTATCAAGGTTTTCCATCATTTTTTCGAGTTCTTTGAGTTTATCTTTCATCTCTTCACTCATAATCTGCTCAAAAATCTTCTCTAATTCTTTTTGTTTTTCTAAAATTCGTTCATCCGACTTTTTGAATTCTTCATTCTTACTATTATTTTCT
>CALQJV010000134.1 GCA_943330985.1 Chitinophaga pinensis | reverse complement strand
TGAGGGTAGCGAGTTCGAGCCTCGTCTTCCGCTCCATTTGCCTTTAAACTGTTTATACCATGGTATAAACAGTTTAAAGGCAAATGGAGCGGAAGACGAGGCTCGAACTCGCTACCCTCAGCTTGGAAGGCTGACGCTCTACCAAATGAGCTACTTCCGCTTAAGATTTGTATTTTTCAAGAATCCTATTTACAAATAGAACTTTTTAAAAAATCATTTCTAATTTGTATCAACAGACAGATTGATACAATTCCAAATCTCTTTTTTCCTTGGTGGGGAGAGAAGGATTCGAACCTTCGAACTCGGAGAGGACAGATTTACAGTCTGTTGTCGTTGACCGCTTGACTATCTCCCCTACCTCTTTGAAATAAAAAAGAATACTACAAAGAACAGAGCCGAAGAAGGGACTCGAACCCCCGACCAGCTGATTACAAATCAGCTGCTCTACCAGCTGAGCTACTTCGGCTTTTCCAATTTTTAATAGTAATTTTTGCTTTCGCAATTATCACCCTTAAAAAAAGGTGTGCAAATGTAGGTAAGAAATCATTCCTACCAAACATTTTTGTAAATTAATATTGGATATTTTTAGTTTTTTATTTCAAATTATTCAAAATCAGTTTTTTAAACCTGACGAATCTTCTCTTTATACTTAATCATTTGGTTGCGCAAAGCATCTACACATTCATCAACAGCTTCTTCAAATGATGCGCATTGACGCTTTGCAAACAAATCATTACCAGGTACATGTAATTTTATTTCGACGTTTTTATTCTCATTATTACTCGCATTGTCTAATCGAAGAATAACATCGCATTCTATAATCTTATCATAGTGAGTTGCTAATTTTTCAAGTTTTGATTCAATAAACTCTTGAAGTTTACTATCTGCATTAAAATGAAGTGACTGAATGTTAACTTTCATACTATTGATTTTTTAGTTTTATGTGGTTGAATTAGAAATTCGTTATTCAAACGTTTAAGAACTGCTAAATTATATATTTGCGCAATTCACAAACAACTTATTTATTCAAAATCGTTGTTTCGACCTAGATAAATGAAAATGAAAATGAAATACGAATCTTTGTATCTATACACGTATACTGTATTTATTAAAATGGGTTGCTCTGAAAATGATGCTCAAACTGCTACGAAGACCCTTCTGTCAGCCGATTTAAGAGGAATCGATTCTCATGGAGTGGCTCGATTAAGTGGCTATGTTAGACTCTGGCGAAAAAATAGAATAAATACAAATCCCGCAATTCGTGTCATTCACGAAACCCCATCAACAGCTACAATCGATGCAGATAGTGCTCTTGGACTTGTTGCAGCGCCATTTGCAATGCAAATTGCTATTGAAAAAGCTCGAGTAGCAGGAACGGGATGGGTTGCTGTAAAAGGATCGAATCATTTTGGAATTGCAGGTGAACATGCCATGATGGCTTTGTCAGAAAATATGATTGGTATTGCCATGACAAATGCAAGTCCATTGGTTGCTCCAACATTTTCGACAGACCGAATGCTTGGAACCAATCCTATTGCATTTGCTATTCCGGCTAAAAATGAACCTGCGTTTGTTGCCGATTTTGCTACGACAACTGCTGCTAATGGGAAACTTGAAATACTTCAACGAACTGGAAAAGACGCTCCCATTGGATGGATACAAAACAAAGATGGAGCTAATACAATAAATCCATTTGAACTATCTTCTGGAGGTTCTCTTCTTCCACTTGGTAGTGATCGAGAACACGGTAGTCATAAAGGCTACTGTTTAGGTTCTATTGTAGATATTTTATCGGCAGTGCTATCTGGAGCAAATTATGGTCCTTGGGTTCCTCCTTTTGTTGCTTTTTTAAATCCTCCCGAAAATCCAGTTGGCGATGGCATTGGTCATTTCTTTGGAGCCATGCGTGTTGATGCTTTCAGACCAGCTGAAGATTTTTTAAATCACATGGACAATTGGATTAAAACTTTCAGAAATGCAACACCGATTGAAGGGAAAGACCGAATAATTATTCCAGGCGATCCTGAAAGAGAAATGTCGGAAATTCGCATAGTTGAGGGAATCCCTCTGAATGATCAGGTAATAATTGATTTGAAAGAATTAGCCCTTTCGATGGATATTGAATTTCCATCGCATTGAAAAACGCTTAGATAGTTCCTCTTTTGCCCAATTCAATGACTTCTAAATCGTGTATTTTAGAATCTGTTATTGAGAATCTTACGAGTGTTCGAACATGATGAAATCCATGATGACCCGCTGCACCTGGATTGATATGCAGTAATTTATTTGCTTTATCGGGCATCACTTTTAAAATATGTGAATGACCGCAAATAAATAAATCGGGTGATAATTCTTGAATTTGTTTGGATATTCGTGATGGATAATGCCCTGGATAACCTCCAATATGAGTCATAAAGACTTTTACACCAGAAATTTCAAACATTAAATTTTCCGGATAGCATCTTCTTAATTCAGCTCCATCGATGTTTCCATAAACAGCTCTGAATGGTTTATAAGCAGCCAAACTATCGGCAATATCAATGTTACCGATATCTCCTGCATGCCAAATCTCATCGCAGGATTCAAGATAACGAATGATGGCTGAATCCAAATGACTATGTGTATCTGAAAGTAATCCAATGCGCATCAGAAATGATAATCTTCTAAGGTTAATCTTCGTTTGCAGAAAAAATACTCCGATTCTTGATGATTTGAACTCACGATAATGGTTCGACCATCTCCATAATGTTGAATTAAATCGCGGTACCACTCGGCGGCTTTCTTATCGAGGTTCGACAATGGTTCATCCAAAAGCAATAATGGCGTATCGCTTAAAATGGCCAATGTTAATTTAATTCTCTGCCGCATTCCACTTGAGAAATATCGAATTCTTCGATCGGCGGCGTAACGTAATCCTGTAAGATTTAATATTTCATCCATATTGAGTTTATGGATTGATTGCTTCACAGAGAAATGGAATTGGATATGTTCTCTGAGAGTAAATTCTTCAATCAAATCTAAATAAGGAGCAGCAATACTCACATATTGATAAATATGCTCTGGCTCGATGATTTTGTTTTGATGTTTCCAATGAATTTCTCCGGCCGAATGAATGATTGCTCCAGAAATAAGTTGAAGCAATGTGGACTTTCCACTTCCATTTGCTCCTAAAAAAACGCAACAATCTCCACTTGGAATATCTAACGTGACGTTGTTAAATATCCAATTGAAGTTATACCTCTTACCTACTTCATTGAGTGATATTTCCATCTAATTGATGGTTGCTAATCTTCAAGTCCATATCCACGAATAATTCCGCGTCTTGCTGCTTGAACAAATAGGATGATTTCATCGCGTTCGGGACTCGCCGGAAGATCGGTTTCTATTTTCTGAATGGCTTTGGTTGTATTCAAACCGCTTTGAAAAAGTGTTCGGTAAATATCTTGCACTTCACTTATCCGTTCATTCGAAAAACCTCTTCTTCTTAAGCCAATCGAATTAATTCCAACATACGACATCGGTTCACGAGCCGCTTTCACATACGGAGGAATATCCTTTCGCACAAGTGATCCTCCTGAAACCATGACATGAGCCCCAATGTGTACAAATTGATGAATGGCTGTCATCCCACTAATTATCACATAATCACCAACAACAACATGCCCTGCCATATTCACTGCATTGCCAATTATACAATAATCTCCAATGATACAATCGTGCGCTACGTGCGCATAAGCCATAATGTTGCAATGACTACCTACTACGGTTTTCATTCTGTCGGTTGTTCCACGATTTACGGTAGCGCACTCTCGAATTGTTGTATAATCGCCAATTTCAGCAGTTGTAACTTCGCCATTAAACTTTAAGTCTTGGGGAATTGCTGAAATTACCGCACCTGGAAAAATCTTGCAATTTTTACCAATGCGCGCACCATCCATGATAGTAACGTTGGGACCAATCCAAGTCCCATCACCAATAATTACATCAGCATAAATGGTAACAAATGGACTAATGGTAACACCCTCGCCTATTTGTGCGTCTGGATGAATGGAAGCTAATACTTGATTCATAGTTTAAGATTGGCAAATGTAGGGATTTGAGATTAATTACTCATTCCTTTCTCTTTGACAATCTGGGCCATCATTTCGGCTTCTGTTACAGGTTTGTTATTTACGTATGCAACACCTCTCATGTGGCAAATACCACGTCTAATTGGTGAGATGAGTTCCAATTTAAACACAAGAGTATCACCCGGAATTACCTTTTGTTTGAATTTGACGTTGTCAATTTTCATAAAATAAGTTAGGTAATTCTCTGGATCAGGAACTGTATTTAATACCAAAATCCCTCCACACTGTGCCATCGCTTCAATGATTAGTACGCCTGGCATCACTGGATTTCCCGGAAAGTGACCACGGAAAAAATCTTCATTCATGGTCACATTTTTCACACCTACAACGTGACTTTCACTCATTTCCATGATTTTATCAATCAGTAAAAATGGTTGACGATGCGGAAGTATGCGCGTTATATCATTGATATTATATAATGGAGTTTGTGTTAAATCGTAAGCAGGCTGTTCGGTTTTACGAGCTTTCTCAGCTTTGATTAACTGCTTTATTTTACGGGCAAATTCAACATTGGCGGCATGTCCGGGACGAGTTGCGATGATTGTTCCTTTGATTGGTCTCCCAATTAATGATAAATCTCCTACAACATCTAATAGTTTG
>CALQJV010000133.1 GCA_943330985.1 Chitinophaga pinensis | reverse complement strand
TTAGCGTATGGGCAGTATTACAATGCACCGCTTCATCCCGATGCGAAAAAACGTTACAAGCCAGGTAATACCGTTTATGCTCCAAATCAAACTACGGGTAAATACGATGTTATTGCAACACCGAAAGACAACGAAGAGCCTGTATATGATCCGGATTATTGTACCGTATTCCCACGTATGTGGAGCAGTCAAGCATCTCATATTCGAGGATATAAAAATTGGGCTGAAATAAAAGGAGATCCTAAAAAGAAACCTTCTTTCGGACAAAACATGTCCTTCTTCTTTAGTTATCAGTTGGGCTTTATGTACTTCCGTTATTTTGCTTGGAATTTCGTAGGTCGTCAAAACGATATTCAAGGACAAGGAAACATATCCGATGGTAATTGGAAAAGTGGTTTAAATTTTATTGATGATGGGAAATTGGGAACACAGAAAAATTTACCTCCATCCTTAGCAAGTAACAAAGCGAACAACAATTTTTACTTCTTACCTATGATTTTAGGTTTGATTGGATTGATGTTTCAACTGCTCAGAAACAAACGCGAGTTTTTTGTGATGATGTTGTTCTTTTTCTTCACCGGTATAGCCATTATTATATTCCTGAATCAATATACCAACGAACCACGCGAACGTGATTACGGTTTTGCAGGTTCATTTTATGCGTATTCCATTTGGATTGGGATGGGAGTAGCTGCTATTTATTCGGGATTGAAGAAATATGGTCCACAACCCATCATTGCCATTATTGTTACTGGATTATGTACTGTTGCTGTTCCTGGTATCATGGCTAGAGAAGGTTGGGATGATCACGATCGTTCGAACCGATACACTGCACGCGATTATGCAAGCAACTACCTAAACTCCTGTGCGAAAAATGCAATTGTATTTACCAATGGCGATAACGATACGTTCCCGCTTTGGTATGCTCAGGAAGTAGAAGGTATTCGAACCGATATTCGGGTGGTGAATCTAAGTTTGCTCAATACCGATTGGTACATCGATCAAATTAAACGTAAAGCGTACGATTCGGATGCTGTTCCTCTTTCATTGACACAAGATAAATACCGTCAAGGAAAACGTGAACAAATCCTCATATACGAGAAAAAAGGATTAGAGGATTATCAGAACATTAGAGAAATGGTTGACTTTGTTGCCAGCGATGACCCAAACAATAAATTTGATTATGGTGATCGTAAATTTGATTATTTCCCATCCAAAAAATTCCGCATTCCTGTCGATTCTGCGAAAGTCATGGCAAATGGTACTGTTCCCAAAGGAATGGAAAATCAAATTGTACCCTACATCGATTTTGAAATAGATCGTAATTACATCCTCAAAGCGGAATTGATGATTCTCGATTTATTGGCAACCAATAACTGGGAACGTCCAGTTTATTTTGCTGTAACTGTTGGAGATGATTCATACATTGGTCTGCAAGATTATTTCCAACTCGAAGGATTGGCTTATCGTTTAGTTCCAATTAAAACAACTTCCCGCGGACAAGATTATGGTCGTATTGATACAGATATTATGTACAATAACATGATGAACAAGTTTGCTTGGGGAGGTATTGATAAAAAGGAAGTATACATGGACGAAAATAATAACCGAATGACCATGAACCTCCGAAGTAATTTCGACCGTTTAGCATCCGCATTAATTCAAGAAGGAAAGAAAGATTCGGCGATTAAAGTAATTGATCGTGCTTTTGAAGTTTTACCTGAAAACAATGTTCCATATAATTTCTTTGTAGTTCAATTGGCCGAAGATTATTATCAGTCAGGAGCAACAGCCAAAGCTGATAAAATCATGAATCGTTATGCCGAAATTGTAGAACAGGAATTGAATTATTACTTCGGTCAGAAACCGAAAATTTTCAAGCAATTCGATTCTGAAGTTCAACGAAACATGTCCATCTTTAAGTTTATTTCTGATGTTGCAAAACGAAACAAACGTGATGTTTTGGTGAAAAATTTCGATGCTCGATTTAGGAATTTGGAAGGCCGTTACATGTCGTCGGGAGGTTCTTCGATGGCAGGAAATAATTAATTCACATGAGCCTGGTTCAGCCGGCTTCACTGATACGCAAATTCTTGCCCGGATCTATTTGGCGAATGCCAGATTCGGGCAAGACTGTTTATTTAACCTTCGATGATGGGCCTACACCTGGAGTAACCGAACAGGTGTTATTAATGTTAGCCGAAGTAGGAGCAAAGGCTACATTTTTCTGTATCGGAAATTGCGTCGAAAAGCATTCCCAATTGTTTCATAAACTGATAGAAGAGGGTCATGCAATTGGAAATCATACCTATTCTCATCACAATGGATGGAAGGTTTCCTTTTCAAAATATATCGATGATGTGAAACAATGCGACACCGTTTTTCACTCCCATTTATTTCGGCCTCCTTATGGAAAATTAAGTCCTAGGCAATTTTTACATCTACGAAAAATGTATACTATTGTAATGTGGGATGTTTTATCGATGGATTACGATTCACGATTAAGTTCAGTAACATGCTTAAATAATGTTCTTCATCATGTTCGAAATGGCTCGGTAATAACCTTTCACGATTCATTAAAAGCATGGCCAAGATTGAAAGAAATCCTGCCTCAAATATTGAAAGATTTATCCAGTAAAGGCTTCGCATTTTCTGTTATTCACCCTAAAGTTTTTATCTCTAAATAAAAAAAACGTTATTTGTTAAAATGGAAAAGGATTTTGAAAAGGGGTATTTTGATACCATTCGCCCTTTTAATGATGATGAAGTTCAAGCTGCTATTTCACGCTTACTCGATAACCCGCATTTTAGGGCGGCTTTAAATTTTGTATTTCCTTCGATGGATGCAAATACATTAGAAGCTCAATTGAGCTCGATTAGCTCGGTTGATGAATTTCAGGCAAAAATTATATCCAATGCCGTAGTAGCAATCATTCAAAGCTCAACTGCTGGATTACATTCATCAGGACTCGATAAATTGCACGCTGATAAAGGATATTTATGCATTTCCAATCATCGTGATATCGTATTGGACTCTGCATTTCTGAATTATCTCTTGTTCAAACAGAAATTACCAACCACCCGCATTGCCATTGGAAGTAACTTATTGCAAGCACCTTGGATTGAAGATTTGGTAAAGCTGAATAAGAACTTTATCGTTAACCGGAATATCCAACCTCGTCAAGCTTACGAATACTCCTTACTATTGTCGCGGTATATTCGTTTTTCCATTGAGTCGGATTTGAGTTCAGTTTGGATTGCACAAAAAGAGGGGCGAAGTAAAGACGGAATCGACCAAACTCAAACTGGTCTTTTAAAAATGTTGGGCATGAGTTCCGATGAAGGCGCTTTGGGTTATGAAAAATTGAACATTGTTCCCGTGAGTATTTCTTACGAATTTGAACCATGCGCTGGCTTGAAAGCCCAGGAGATTTATATGAAATCGCTAACGGGTTCTTACCAAAAAGCAGAGGGTGAAGATTTGCGAAGCATGCAAATAGGCATAGTTCGTCCCAAAGGGAATGTGCATTTTCATTTCTCTGAACCTTTAAGTAAAGAGAGTATTCATGACGCTTTCCAATCGGGCAACCGGAACGAAGCAATGAAGTTGATTGCTGAGGAAATCGATAAAGAAATCATTAAGAATTTCAAGTTATTCCCCAATAATTTCATTGCATTCGATCTCTTTAATCACTCGGAAACCTTCAGTCAGCAATATACAATTTCAGACAAAGGTGTTTTTGAACGATATCTAAATGAAGAATTGAATCAGTTGCAGGGTGATCGCGATGCCTTAAAATTACATTTACTTCATATATATATCAATCCTCTTGTCCGTAAAATGGATTTGGGTTTTTTGAGTATAAATTAAGGCAAATGAAATTCTAAATCTTGCGACCATGTTTTGAGCATGTGTAAAAATTCAGATTCATTACTCATTATGATAAATCCATCCGAACATGCAATTAAATCGTTCATAAATACTCGGTCAGGATGAATTTTACATCTAAAATTGCTGAGTGAATAGTATTTTCCTTGCCTTTTTAATTCTTGAAATTCAGTATCTGAACTGATTTTGAAGTAGGTTAATCCATCATTATATTTTCGGAAAATAGGGTAAGTCATACATTCAAAATTAATAGAACAAAAGAACTTGCTTTTGTGTTAGATTCCTACAATATTAAAAAATAAACATGGCAAAAACGGCAATTGTAATAGGTGCAGGATTTTCGGGAATGTCGGCGGCTTCAAGTCTGGCACAGCAAGGTTACCAAGTTACTGTGCTCGAAAAACATAATCAACCTGGCGGACGAGCACGTAAATTTGAATCCCAAGGCTACACATTCGATATGGGGCCAAGTTGGTATTGGATGCCCGATGTATTTGAAAAATACTTCGCCCGATTTGGGAAAAAGGTGAGTGATTTTTATACACTGAAACGACTCGATCCATCGTATACCGTGTATTGGGGCAAAAACGATTTTTCTGACATCCCAGCAAATATCGATGAACTTAAAAAATTATTTGATTCGAAAGATCCAGGAAGCGGTAAGAGATTGCAAACGTTTTTAGATGAAGCCGCTTATAAATACGAGGTTGGAATTAATAAATTGGTTTATAAACCGGGACGAAGCTTGTTGGAATTTGCAGACCTCGATTTATTAAAAGGGATTTTGAAATTGGATGTTTTTAAGAGTCTATCCTCACATGCTCGAAAAGTAACTCAACACCCTCAAC
>CALQJV010000132.1 GCA_943330985.1 Chitinophaga pinensis | reverse complement strand
CATCGATGGAAAACCATTTCGCATGGGTGTTTTAATTTTCACCTGCATGAGTTCTGACCAACCCGCTTTATTGGTTGGACTGAAATAATTTCCAGCACCGGCTTCACCTCGAAATTGGAATCCATTTTTTTCGATACTCCATTCCAAAGTAGCAACATGAAAACCATAGGATTGAAGCGCTAAACTATCGGTGTAGGATGTGGAATTTATTGAATTGACTGAAATGAAATCCTTAGCTCCCCATTCCTTTTTAAATTTTCCACCGTAGGAGTAATTTGGAACGCTGGAAAATCCTCCATTCAACTCCGTTTTTCCAATCATAGCGATGAACGATGTTCTTCCTGGAAAATCAACACCTTCTAGAACTCCGCCAACAAAAGCTCGGTTTCCCCAACGATTGTCTTGGTTAATGGATCCTTGCTCAAAATATTGATTGTAACGTGTCCCAATATCGGTTCCTGTAGGATCCCATGGATTACGTTCGTATAACGTAAAACGGTTGTATCCTCTGAAAGATGCCATGGTTAAATCCGACAAATTCACCCATTGAATTCCCCCAAGATGTCCACGCAGCGAACCAGTTTTGGTTTTAAAATCACCATGAAGATTCATACCGAGCAACATTCCTAAACTTCCTCCCAAACGAATACTGCTTAATGGTGTTTGGATATTGGGGCGCAAAGAATCCGGAATTTGTTTGCCATAAGAAGTGCCAATGGCTCCATTCAGAAATTGGAAAATCATTAAATCAAACCCCCAAGAGCTTCGTTCACCAGACCGACCACTCACTTGAAGATTTAAGTTGGGCAATTGACTGTCGTCGCCAATGAATAATGACCGGCGATTAACGGTGTCATTGATGGCGGCATTTAGAATATAAGGATCGAGTTGATTGGTGAATGTTCCGAAGAATCGATAATACCCAGAAACTTTAATTGAATTGTCGCTTCCTGGATCAATTTTGGGAAATAAACCAAACGCAGGTCTTTCGGACAAACGCATCGAATCAATCTGCCCATATGAGCCGAAACCATGCATCAAAAAAATTAAAAGAAAAAATGCTCGATTAAATTGGCTCATTAATTCCAAAGGATAGATGAACAAACATATCGCTTTTTGTTCAGTTTACAATAAGACTAATTTTTTATGGAATCATTTCCAATTTTTTAATCGAAACAGCCCTACTTGGAACAGCATCTGGGCTTGAATTGTTTACATAAAAGGGAATGTTCTCATACGAATAATGCCCTTTTCCATCCATTATAAAAACGAAAAGTCGGTAACTTCCTGCTTCTCTAGGAGCTCTGAATACAGCTGATTCTGTTCGTTTCTTTGAAAACAATCCTTGAACAGGAAGCGGAGCAGATTCGGCATCCCCTCCCGAACGGATATCGGTACTTTCAGGAATAACCAACCAATCAAATTTCAATTTATCCCCATCCAAATCACTAACTAGAGCATAAGCGTCACAGCGTTGGTCTGCGGTTACTTCGATTTTATCGAATTTCGTTTTCCCATTAAATTGAACAGATTTTAATAAAGGAGCATGATTCCTTGGTTCTTTACCGGTCCATAATAATTCTAAACGATCAATCGCTTCAGAAGTTAGTCCGCTTTCCGAAAATAAACCATACCAAGTTGATGTGGTTTCCTGTTTTTGCCCCCAAAGAAATACATAGGAACCAATACACATTTCACGATCTCCAATAATGAAATCATTGTATCGATTGAAATACATTTCGGCTTTTTCGTTACTGCTTTGTTCAATGGGAACATTCCAAGAGGTTTTGGCAACTTCCCAATGACCATTTGGGCCCCATTCCGAAATAATATAGGGTCCAGTCCACCCAAATTCTCGGATGTTCTTTTTAATATTTCCTAAATCTCCATAGGTATTTATTCCATAGATATCAATACTTGGGGCCTTCGATTTAATAAGTTCAACTTCCGCTTTATCAAGACCTGCAGTTACGGTTGATGTTGGATGGTTGGGGTCTAATTTATGAATCATGGAAGCGATATCTTCAATTGCATCCCAAACATGTGTGTTGGTATAATTTAAGTCGACTTCGTTTCCTATTCCCCAAAAAAGCAATGCGGGATGATCTTTCAATTCCAAAACAACTCTACGGAATCCTTCCAATTGGGCTTTAACTTTCACCTCATCGTCATAGTCAAAACCATGGCGTTCGTGCTGAACCCAAAGTCCCATCATAACAGTTAGTCCGTGCTTTTGTGCATCATCGAGCACTTGACGTGCATTGTCGGTGCTCCATGTACGAATAGAATTCCCTCCAATTTCAACAAGTTTATCTAATTGTTTATCACCCCCGGCTCCCTTGATATAATAAGGCACACCTTTACGAAGCAATTCCCAATTCCCATTATTTGATGACAGTTCGACTTTAATTGCTTGTGCATTTGAAGCGAACCCAACTGCAATGAGAATAAAAAAGAAAATGTGCTTCATTGGTTTTTACATTTCAAAATTGAATCCTTTGATGATGGCTTGATTGAATAAATTTTGATCAAAGCAGTACAATTGTGATGGGCGATGATTTACGTTTTTTTGGGATTCCTCGAGTTTTTGAAGGAAGGTGTATTCTTGAATTTTCTTTCTGAAATTACCTTTGTCGAGTTTTTTATCCAAAAGTGTTTCAAAAACTTCCTGAAGTTGAGTTAGCGTAAATTTTATAGGTAGAACCTGACTCCAAAGTGCTTCAGAAATAACCAATGAATTGAGTTCTTTTCTTGCTTCATTTAAAATTTCCAAGTGATCGAACGCCAACTGAGGAATGTCTTTTAAAGAATGCCAAGCAGTACTTTTTGCCCAAGAAGATGCATAGGGATTTAGCTCAGTTGTTTCAACCAATGTTGTATAAGCAACAGTTATTACCCTTCCTAATGGGTGACGATTTACCTTACCAAAGGTTTTCACTTGTCGAATAGAAATATCCTTTAATGATGTTAGATCCTTTAAAACACGCGAAGCAGCAAAATCTAAATCTTCGTTCGGGTAAACAAGGTCGCCGGGTAATGCCCAATAATTTTCAAATGGCTCTACCCCTCTTTCAATTAGTAGTACTTTTAATTGGCAATCGTGATAGCCAAATATAACACAATCAACCGAAAAGGCCGATTTAAAGAAATCATCAATAGGAATGGAATACAAATCTTTTTGTTGAATCAATGATTCAATATTTTTCAAGTAATCAGACATCTCAGAATATTTTTCGGAACAAATATACAAAAACAAAAAGATGCATGTTGTATGATTTACAATAAGATGTATTTTAGCAGAATAAATTTTTAAGAAAAATCGATAAAAAATGAAAAAATTATTACTCTCAACTCTTTTCATGGCAATAGCGGCAAGCGTTTATTGTCAAACACAAATGACTCTGCCCGTATCGTTTCAGGAAACAAACGTTACATACAATCTAGTAGGTTTTGGTGGAGCTGAGGCATCTACCATAGTAACCGACCCAACGAATGCTTTAAACACCGTTGGAAAAGTAATTAAAAGCGCAACTGCCGAAACTTGGGCAGGAACTAGCATAACAGATGTTGTAAATAATGTTCAAGTAGGATTCTCAACTGCTGTTCCATTTTCAGCAACAACAAAACAAATGACTGTTCGTGTTTGGTCTCCAGATGCTGGAATACCAGTTCGTTTAAAAGTGGAAGATCATTTAGATAACACACATACTGTGGAAACAGAAGCTGTAACAACGGTGGCTGGTCAGTGGGAAACCCTAACGTTCGATTTTGCAAACCAAGCACCTGGAACTGCTGCATTAAACTTAGCCTATGTTTTCGACAAGGTGAGTATCTTCTTTAACTTTAATACTGCAGGTGCTACTGCGGGTGAAAAGACTTACTATTTCGATGATGTACAAATGGGAACTGGTGTTTCTACAGGGCCTTATAATATTACCTTCCAAGTAGATATGGCTTCAGTTCCAGGGGTTATTACCCCTTATGTAAATGGTCCTTTTAATGGTTGGTGTGGTACTTGCGCTCCTATGACCCAAGTTGGTTCTTCAACTGTATATCAATTAACGATTCCTCTTCAACCAGGTGTAATTGAATATAAATTCTCTCATGATAATGTAGCTGTTTGGGAAAATTTACTTGCGGGTTCTTCATGTACAATGACAACAGGAGCTTATACAAACCGTACTTTTACCATTACTCAAGATGCCGTTTTACCTGTCGTATGTTATGGTTCTTGTGACGCTTGCGGAATTAACAATGGACCATTTAATGTTACCTTTAAAGTTGACATGAACCAATCCGGTCAAACATTCACAACGCCTAATTTAAATGGAACTTTTAACACTTGGTGTGGACCTTGCGCCCCGATGAGCGATATTGATGGAGATAATATTTGGGAATTAACGATTCCTCTTGCAGCAGATACTTTTGAATACAAATTTACTTATGATGGATGGACAGGTCAAGAAACATTATCAGCTGGTTCTTCTTGTACTATAACAACTATTGATGGGGCTAACACTTTTACCAATCGTTCTATTATTGTTACAGCCGAAACGATACTTGATGCCGTTTGCTGGGCATCTTGCACTCCATGTTCAACTGGAATTGAATCATCTGATAAGTCGAATAAAGGAATTATTGCATTCCCTAATCCTGCTAACGACCGTTTATTCTTCAATGGTTCAACTGCTGTTGTTGGAACAACATCGGTTCGCATTTTCAATTGCATTGGTAGCTTAGTATCATCCAAACAATT
>CALQJV010000131.1 GCA_943330985.1 Chitinophaga pinensis | reverse complement strand
TAAAGCTCCTTTCAAATGCCAAACACCACGATATGTTTTATTCCAAGCGTTTTGAGAACTTTCGTCGGCTGCAAATTTATTGCTGAAATAGATATACACAGGTGCAGTTTTGCTGCTGTTTAATTCATCCATTTTCACCCAAGCAATCAATTCACCTGTTTGAGGGTTGTATGATTCAATTTCATAGTCCAATAATGAAACACCGTCTGACTTGGTAAATCGAATATCGAATCCTTGATCACTTATAACATTTCCGCCGTTGGAAACCGATTTTAAATCATTATCCTGAATGTTAATCATCACAGGAAAATCTTTCAAGGACGCATTGGCTGATAATTGACTTTGATCGAATTGAATTTCTTTACGGAACTTAAATTCAGCAAGTGTTTCTATACCGTTTACACGATTGTTTGCAACCGATACTTCTGCTGTTCCAAGCATATCGTAAATGAGAGCAAGTGAGAAAACTCCAACTGCGAGAGCTCCAGTAACTGCTAATAAACGATAGCGGATACTCGTTTTGGTTTTTACCTTTTGTGATAGTCTGGTAGAGTGCTTTTTCATGAGTGTGTTTTATTGATATTACTTCGATTCAAGGGGGTTTTCTTTTCCAACATTAGCCGATGATCCAACTTGTTGCGGTTGCATAGGTGTTTTCACTTTAATAACCGAACTGTAACGGTATGTATTGTCGGCACCCACTTGCATAACACGATAATGATTGTCGCCAGGTAGTGGCTCTTCGTCTACGAACGAATAAAATAGATTTACTAAAAGTTTCGTTCCAACGCGGTCGCGGAATCCCAATGCTTCGAAATCAGTTCCGTTTTCAGAACGTTCAACCACAAAAACTCCATCTTTCTTATCGTTCTTCACAAGCCAACGAACGTATGTTTTACCATCGAGATAGACCGGTGAAAATGAAATGAAAGTGTTTGACGAGTCTTGTTTTAAAGACGACTTATTTAATAAGGATTCTCCGGAATTAGATACTGCCTGAGCATCTGCTTGTGATGCCGAAGAAAGCAACATCAGTCCGGCGATAATGGAAGAGTAAAAGTATGTGCGTTTCATAGTGTATGAGTTTTTGCAGATTGATACGTCAAAGGTATTTGTGGGGTTTAGCGAAGAAGTCCAAAGCTGCATGGAAGCATTACAGATGTAAGTTTGATGAGTTATAATCTCTGATAAATTCGCTGCTTGTATTGATATTGTTGATAAAATTGTATTTGTTATGGTTGATTTTTAAAAACGCTGATGTAAGAATGATTGCTTCCAATTAAAAAATCAATCATTTTATCGCTTAGAGTTGTTTTACAATTTTGATGGTCTTTTGCTCATCGCCTTGAGAAAGACTTAGGAAGTAAATTCCGGGTCTTAATGATGCGGCTTCTTTGTATTGAAAATGATTGTCGCGATTGATTTCGGGCTGCATAACTCCAGAATACATCACTTGCCCGCTTATACTCGTTACTTTCACGTTTACGTCGTTTGCGCTTAACGAACGGTATGAAACGGAGAAGTTTTCTTTGAAAGGATTGGGGCTTACGTAACGAATTCCCAAAGATGCTGTTGGAGCATCGAAATGCACATTGCGAATGGACGTTACAGTGCTTTCACCCTTGAAGCTGCGCGCTCTAACACGATAAATTGATTCTCCATAAAGTGGAGCTGGGTCAATGAGGAAATAATTGAGTGTTTCTGCCGATTTGCCGGCAGCCAGTTTCTGAGCTACTTGCTGAAAATGTATACCATCGGTAGAGCGTTCTAGACTGAAATAATCGAGATTCGATTCGTGCAGGGTTTGCCAATTCATAACCACATGTCCGGAATTCTCTTTCAGATCAACAATTCCAAATTGGGTTAAACTGGGTGATGCACTGAATACTTCTTTCCCATCAACACTAAAAAATGATTCTGGATCATTTTCTGAATTATATAACAATTGAATTTCTTCTGCTGAAAAGGCCTTCGACGCGATTCGAATTTCATCAACAAGCCCATTCATAAAGCTGCTTTTACGATCGGGGCCAACACCTACAAAAATGTTTTTGCCCGATGTGTATTCGATTTCAGATTTTTCAGAACGGTCGAGTATTCCATTTACATAAAGCAATAATGAATCCTGCTTTTGCGAATAAACTCCTGTTAATTGGTACCATTTCCCTTTTTCTAACTGGGTTCCCAATGCACTTTTTCTAAGCGATGCTGTTTTGCATTTATAATCAGAAATTTCAAATACAGCTTTATTGTCCGTATCGATCCATAAGCTAAAGCCGCCATGAAATGATAAGTTGCTTATTATAGTCTGATCATAAGCGCTTCCATCGTTTATAATCCATGCAGAAACTGAAATGTCGCCTGAGAAATTTAAAGCTTCATTGGGTTCAAAAACAGCCATTCCTTTTTCAATTGCCTGAAAGTTTTTTGCAGCACCAAATCGCCCTTCTTCATCAGTTGTTCCTTTGAATTCGCCGGGAATGTGATGCAGGCTGGCCGTTTGAAAATCACCGTTCAGATGCCAAACAGTTCGAAATGTTTTATCGAAAGTGGAGTTGGATGTTTGCATAACGGCATCCGACTTTCCGAAATACAAGTAACATTCATTTTCTTCTTTGGATAATGTTTTAAAACGGACCCAAGCTGTTAGTTTACCAGTTTCAGGATTATAGCGCTCTATCTGAAATGGCAGAATTTGTAGACCATCGGTTGAAGTGAATACGATATCTTCCGCATTTTTACCGGAAATAAACCCACCATATGAAGCGGATTTCAATTCGTCCAAACGCAAACTAATGAGTATTGGAAAATCTTCAAATTCCTTATTAAATGGTAACTTTTCTGGATGGATATGTATTTTCTTTCTTCCTGAAAATCCTTCTAAAATTCCCGGTTTGGGATGATTACGTTCTTCTAATTGTTGCGCTCTTCCCTCGGAAACATTTCCAATAAAATGATACAAAAAGTAGATACTTGAAAGTAATATTCCGAATGTGAAAACAACTGCGCTTTGG
Organism: Chitinophaga pinensis; assembly: GCA_943330985.1. The sequence continues at coordinate 1,754 of CALQJV010000131.1, read as the reverse complement.
CGAAGTCGGTTGCGCATGCGTAAACTTAGACGATTACTAATGCGTAAACGTTGTTTCATGAATGTGAATTTGAAATGTTAGAATGAAGGATTATTTATTGCTTGCATTGCCACCAACAGTGGGCGCAGCTCCTGTTTTCACTCGAACAACATCAGAGTAGTTAAATGTTCGATCAACACCAACTTGCATAATGCGATAATGCGCTTCATCAGCTGGAGGCGCAACGTCTATCCAGGAATAAAATAATTTCATATTTTTATCTGAACCAACGCGATCTTTAAATCCTAAGGATTCGAAGTTGGTTCCATCATTCGATCGTTCAATAATGTAAACACCATCTTTTCGATCATTTCGAACCATCCAACGCAAATAAACTTTCCCTTCCACATTTACGGGTGAAAAAGAGAGGAAGTTATCGACATCATCTTTTATTAAAGTAGGCGCCTCGGAAGGAGCTGCAACTACAAATGTTTGTGTGGTTTGCGCATGAACATTTATAGAAAAAAGTACGACTCCTATAAGCGCAACAAATTGAAAACGTGATTTAGAGTGGAAAATAGGTCTAGTTTTCATGACAATATTTTCTTCTTCAAAACGAGGCATTCCCTATCAGAGTTGCCCAGTTCATGCACACAATGCCGATGCGACTTACATGTGTAAGAAACCCAACACGATATCAAATTGATTTTTACCCTTCATTAAAATAAAATTGAAGGATTTTCAGCAAATTGTTGCTCTGAATTCGAAATAGAATAAGCGATTGCTAGTTTTCTTCTTCTACCAGATCTTTTTCAACCTTGAGATTATCGATGATGAAAAGCTGACGATCAGGCGTGTTCTTACCCATGTAAAATTCCAAAAGCTGTGGAAGATTTTCCTCTCTTTTGAAAATTACTGGCTCCAATCGAATGTCTTTTCCTATGAAATGCTTGAACTCGTCCGGAGAGATCTCTCCCAATCCCTTGAATCGAGTAATCTCAGGATTCTTCCCAACTTTCACAATGGCCTCTCGGCGTTCATCCTCTGAATAACAATAGTATGTGTCTTTCTTGTTGCGAACTCTAAACAAGGGTGTTTGAAGGATATACAAATGTCCATTCTTAACCAGATCGGGGAAAAACTGTAAGAAGAATGTGATCATGAGCAATCGAATGTGCATTCCGTCAACATCGGCATCGGTAGCAATTACGATGTTGTTGTACCGCAAATCATCCATGCCGTCTTCAATATTTAAAGCACTTTGAAGCAAGTTAAATTCTTCGTTTTCATAAACGATTTTCTTTGTCAAACCGTAACAATTAAGCGGCTTTCCCTTTAAGCTAAATACCGCTTGTGTATTTACATCGCGGCTTTTTGTAATGGAACCAGATGCTGAATCTCCCTCGGTAATGAACAGTGTCGTATCTAAACGAACCGCATGATTGCTATTGTAATGAACGCGGCAGTCGCGCAGTTTTTTATTGTGGAGACTTACTTTTTTAGCCCGTTCTCTGGCGAGTTTTCGAATCCCGCTTAATTCTTTTCGTTCTTTTTCGCTTTGAAGAATTTTATGCAACAAAGCTTCTGAAACATCGGCATGTTTATGCAGGTAATTATCGAGTTCTTTCTTCAGGAAATCGATAACAAATGTGCGAATTGCAGGTCCGTCGGGTGCTATAATTTGAGAACCCAGTTTGGTCTTGGTTTGACTTTCGAAAACCGGCTCAACCACTTTCACACTGATTGCCACAATGATCGATTGACGAACATCGTTG
>CALQJV010000130.1 GCA_943330985.1 Chitinophaga pinensis | reverse complement strand
TTATACAAGAAACTACCCATCTTGGGAAATCACAGCATCGATAGCAGCACGAACAAACAAACTTTCGATACCATCTGGCATCGCATTCCCGATTTTACGTTTATCAATCAAGATGGGAAATTGATAAATCAAGATGTGGTGAAAGGAAAAGTTTATGTGGTCGATTTTTTCTTTACAACCTGCCAAAGCATTTGTCCAATAATGTCCAAACAACTCGATCGAGTTGCCGCGGCGTGGAAGAACGAAAACGATTTTAAAATGCTCTCCTTCACGGTCGATCCCGAAACCGACACACCCACTCAATTGAAAAGTTACGCAGCAAGTTACAAAGCCAATACAAATCAATGGATTTTCCTCACGGGCGAAAAACCCAAATTGTATGAATTAGCACGTAAAGGGTATTTATTAAATATGGAAGAGGGCGATGGCGGAGCCGATGATTTTATCCATACACAAAACTTTGCCCTTGTCGATAGACAGGGCCGCATTCGTGGCTTCTACGATGGAACAAAAACCGATGAAGTAGATAACTTAATTAAAGACATCGATTTTGTTTTGCAGGAAAATTGAACGTGATGATTGATTGAGAAACTAGTCTCCTTCCTCCAATTCAAAAATCACATTAACTGTAGTTTGAAAAACCGCTGCTATTTTTAATGCTAAAACTGTTGAAAGAATATACCGATCTATTTCAACCGAATTAATCGTTTGCCTGGATACTCCTACCCGATCGGCAAGCCCCTGCTGCGTCATCTTCACTTTTGCTCGTTCAACTCGAATCTCATTCTTCATTTTAGACTTCGTCTCTAAAAAAATAAAAACGTGATACGCAATTAACATAATTACAATGAGCGAATGTGGTTGAAATTACTCTGTTTATCGAAATTAGGATTGCAATAGCGGGGTTAAGAGTGATTCATTTATTTTCATCCAAATTTCCTACCAATTAAGGTGAATACATCACTCCCCCCCGCTCTTGCAAAACACTGATTATTGGCAGGTTAACAAACCCTGTATAAGTTTGTAGTTAATCCTTTAAATTGAATGCTTGCTCAATTTCTTTATAATTTTTCCAATTAACATTTGGATTTGCCATTCTGTTAGATGAAGAAATAACTACAACTCTAAAAATTGAAACAGAGGGAAAACTTGGAGTTGAACCATCCGAATTAGAATTTAATAGTGAAACATTTCCAAGTCCAAAACCAAATTGTGTCGAATTTACTCCATTAAGGTCAGGCAGTGCCCACCATTCATCACCATATTGTGTAAATACTTGAACAGATCCTTTATCCACTATATCTTGAGTTATTGCCGGAACGGTCATTCCTGCTACATAATATGTACCACTTAAAACCCAAGAAGCTGTAAGTGTGCTTGTCGCAATAACATTGGCGTTCCCTGTGGCACCTGCAGGACCTTGAGGTCCAGTCTCGCCATCTTTTGCGCAACCGCTAAATATCAATGTACAATATAATGCCATTGATAATAGTAAAAATTTGCTTTTTATCATTTATAGTTATTTATTTTTTCCTACTCTTATGGCCTTTCGGTTTCGCCCCGTTTTTAAAATGGTTTCTGGCTCCATTATATTTTAATCAAATAGTTAATTCTATGTATTTCGCTAATCTAAAATGTATTACGCGACAACAAAAAATTGCGAATGAATGAATTATAGTATATTAATCGAAGCAAATATATCAAAACAATGCAATTAATCAAATTAGTGCCCTACAATTGTTTTCATGTCGCAGGACGCTGCTATATAGATATCATTTTCGAGATTACTCCTTGCTTGTTATTTACAATATCCCTTTTCTGACGTTTAGGTTTATTCAGTCGAATGATTGAAATAAGCTCTTTTTCAAGCCTGTTATAGACCTAAACGTAAATATATTAATAGATTTGTTTCTTGAGTAATACACATATATTTCTTCAGCCATAAGCTAATCTACTTCGGCTAACAATATTTTTTTTAGTTTATAAAGGACAAATTAAAGCATTTCATTTCGTTCCAGAATCAATGGCTTTCTATGACTTATCTGCGTTTGATTGCCCTTTAGTGGGCAATATCAGCCTAATAAACAAGCTCTCCAAAGTCAATGATTGAGTCTCGCCTTACCACACTGCTGATTGCTCCTAAGCGTCGATTTATTCATTGGGGATTAATATGCCCAATGCTCTTTATTGCGATAGGAATAAATACCCTTTCTTCGTATATTATTCGCTGATATTACAATGCGAACAATTATAAATCGTTATTCAAATTGTTGAAATACCAGATTAAGTTAATCAATTAAAGAAACAATCGAAATCGATTATGAAGTAACACTTTCTAGAAATTATTAAATATAAAATCTCAAAATCAAATCAATTTTCTATTTTAAAAAATCAAATTAAGAAACGATTTTTTAGAATGTCTAACTTCATGCATATCGCTTGCTAACAATATCTTGTGTACTTGCATTGCTATGTTATACATTCAATATAAATTACAAGCAAAAGGCGATTCACCAAGCAACGCAACCCCACTTAAGGTTAGTTCTGGCACCTGCGTTTTCACACCTGGTGCACCTGCTGGTAAAACATACCAAAGCAATCCAGCCAATGGTGGAAATCTTGCATGTGGTTTTACCGGCTCGGCCGATGTTTGGCATTATTTTGTTGTTCCTCCTTTTAGAGCAGTAGCCGTTACAATGGAACCGGGTTCAATATCGGCCCCGCACTTGCTGTGTATACTGGAACGTGAATAACCTCACACTTATTGAATGCTAAGACGATAACGGATTGAACATGATGCCTGATGTTGATCGTTCCGATTTCACTCCTGGAGAAACTCTATTTATTCGACTTTGGAACAACAATGAGACAAACAGGATTTTGATCATTCATTTTTTTGTTTTTATTTCTTACCGAAAACACGTTTTAATAAATCGGTTACTTGTGCCATGGGGTCTTTGCGGATTTTCGCTTCTTCTTGAGCAAGCAATTTAAACAAACCTTCAAGGGCTTTTTCAGTAACGTATTTATCCAAATCGGGGTTCTTCTTCGAAACACCCGGAATCATGTTGTATTTATTGATAATCGGTTTCCAATACTTAGTGAGTTGAACTTTATTAATCGCGTTTTTAACGATGGGCGAAAATTTAGTAGTTAGCTCTGCAGTAGTTTTGGTTTTTAAGAAGTTCGTTGCTGCATTGTCACCACCTCTCAGGATTGAAAGTCCATCTGTAATTGACATTGTTTTCACTGCATTGACAAAAATGGGAACGGCTTCTTTAGATGCTTCTTCGGCAGCACGGTTCAAATTCTTAACGAATTTATCTACCTCCGAACCCATTCCAAATTGCCGCGCTTTAGTTTCTACAATCTTCGCTTCAGGTGGAAATGGAATTTTAATGAGTGGATTTTTAAAGAAGCCATCCGATTTTGATGCACTTGCAGCAGCATTTTTTGTTCCTATATTCAGAGCTTCTTTTAAACCACGAATAACTTCTTCGTTTTTAGGAGTTCCCCCATTTCCTTGTCCAATGGCATTGGTTACTTGGCTCTGAACCTGATTAAGAATGTTCTGAGCGTGTATGCAATTTTCGAATAGAAAAATGCTTACAATAATGAGGATGCTTTTCATAGTTATTCGTTTTTTTGGGTTTAGCAATAACATTGCCACAATTAATTTTTGTGGTGAGATTTCCGAGTCCTGATTTGTGCATTCCTTGTTCTAAGCAAGTTTAATGTTTCAACAATCAGCGAAAATGCCATCGCAACATATACATAGGGCTTTAAATCTACGTGATAATTTTCTTCAATATGAAGCGATTCTAAAATTAGAACAATTCCAATAGCAACTAAAAAAACCATTGCCAGCATTTTAATAGTTTGGTATTTATTGATGAAATCGCTGACAATTCCCGAAAAAGCAATCATAATTACAATGGCAATCATAACTGCAAGAATCATGATAACCAAATTAGACGAAATTGCCACTGCGGTTAAAATGGAATCAAAAGAAAACACAATATCGAGTATGACTATTTGTGCTATGGCTTTCGCAAAACCAACAGCAGTGACCGATCCCGATTCTTCGTGTTCATCTTGGATTAATTTTTCGCGTATTTCCATTACTGTTTTAAAAACCAAGAAAATACCCCCAGCTAATAAAATTAAATCCCTTCCACTTGCACCAAAATCTCCAACATGAAGGAGTGGTTCTTTTAAACTTGCAATCCATGATATGATAGAGAGGAGGAGAATTCTGAAAATCAATGCCAAGCTCAAACCAATCAATCGAGCACGATGTTGGCTGCTTTTGGGAAGTTTGCCTGCAACAATTGAAATAAAAATTATGTTATCGATACCTAAAACGATCTCAAGAACAGTTAGGGATAACAGGGTTATTAAACCACTCAAGGAAAAAAGTGCTTCCCAGGAAGCAGTGTCAAAAAAGCTCATTTGAATATTCAGTTTCTGAATTGCAAAACTATGAAAAGCAAAGTGTATTGAAGCTGCAAATTATAATTGTTTAGATTTGTCACCTAACATTGCCTGAAAGGTTTATGAATCAAAGAATATCGTTCATCGTATTTGCAGTTTTTAGCTTTATTGGAATTGGATTAACGTTATTAAATGGAGCCATGGGGAATCCATTTTCACCTGAAATTTTATCCGTTTTTCGTTGGATTGCTATTGCTACAGCCATTGTAAATTGTCTATACCGCAAATCGCTCACCGCTTGGATTTTAGTAAGCATGCTCTTTGGAGTTGAGTTGGGTTATGATTTTCCGGAGGTTGCAAAACCATTGAAAGTGC
>CALQJV010000129.1 GCA_943330985.1 Chitinophaga pinensis | reverse complement strand
GATGCCAAGGGTATTTTACCGGTTCCGATTTTACCAACCAATAATTCATTAGTGTACAATTTTAAATGTGAGTTCTTTTAATAATTCGGCATCATCGGCACTTTCGTTGTTAACGCCTTTGCTTTTTAAATCATAGTTGCGCAAGTGATTCATGATACGGAGCAATTTTGCAGGGGGGAAATTTCGAGAAGCTTGCTCATAATCGCGAATGAAAAATGGAGGTACTCCCATTGCTGAAGCCATGTTCGTTTCTCCTTTGCCTTTTAACCATTGATAATGCAATAGCTTGCTAAAATAACTATACAAGGAGCCCATCACCATAGGCAGAGGCGTGTTTTTTTGTCCGGCAATGTTCATGGCAATTTGATTGGCCTTAAAAACATTCCGTTGCCCCAATGCTTTCTGAAATTCGAAAACATTAAACTCCCTACTAATTCCAACTTGCTTTTCAATATCCTTCTCGTTAATCTCTGATCCAACTGGTGCATTTAGGAATAATTTATTGGCCTCATTGGTCACTTTCTCCAATTCATTTCCAACATGTTCCGACAATAATACTGATGCGTTTGCAGTAATTCGATATCCTTTCTTTCGGAAGTGATTGCTTACCCATTCGGGCATTTTCTCTTGCTTTAAACGCTCCGAAACATAATAAACCCCTTTTTTGCTGATGGAATCGTAAAACTTTTTTCGTTTATCGGGTTCTTTTCCTTTGAAACAAAAAACTAGAATGGTGCTAGGTTGGGGATTATTGATGTATGAAACCAGCTGTTCAGTGTCTTTCATTTGCTGCGCTTCCTTGATAATCACCACCTGATAATCACTCATCATCGGAAATCGCTTTGCAGTTGCAACCACATCTTCAGCACTTACATCCAAACCATACAAAACGGATTGATTAAAAGCGCGTTCATCTTCGGTCAACACATTGTTTTCGATGTAATCCGAAAGTTGATCAATGTAATAAGTTTCTTCTCCAGCAAAAAGATAAATGGGCGCAAATTTTCGGTTTTTCAAATCCTGATAAACCGACTCAATGGAAACAGTATTCGTTTTAGCCATAGGTAGCTGTTTCTTCAATTTTATTTTTCACTAATCGAAACGTAAATGCTTAACGGTATTCCCGTTGTTGATGAGTTCATTGAGCGAATCAATACCAATCTGAATATGCGAATCGACATAGTTTGTTGTAACAGCCGAATCGCTTTTTTCTGTTTTAACTCCGCCAGCTACCATCGGCTGATCGCTGACAAGAAGAAGAGCACCCGTTGGAATTTTATTGTAAAACCCAACCGAAAAAATGGTTGCCGTTTCCATATCAATAGCCATTGCCCGTATCTTCTGAAGGTATTTTTTAAACTCATTATCATGCTCCCAAACACGGCGATTGGTTGTAAAAACCGTTCCAGTCCAATAATCTTTCTTGTGGTTTCGAATGGTTGTGGATACCGCTTTTTGGAGGTTAAAGGCAGGCAATGCTGGCACTTCGGCAGGGAAATAATCGTTGGATGTTCCTTCGCCACGTATCGCTGCAATAGGTAAAATTAAATCACCCACTTTGTTTTTCTTTTTCAATCCTCCACATTTTCCTAAAAACAAACAGGCTTTAGGTTGAATAGCAGAAAGCAAATCCATGATAATAGCAGCGTTTGGACTCCCCATGCTGAAATTAATCATGGTAATTCCATTGGCCGTTGCACAAGGCATTGGACGATCTTGTCCTACAATTTGAGCACCCGTAAACGCAGCAAATTTCTCCACATAGTTGGAAAAATTGGTAAGCAGGATATATTTGCCAAAGTCTTGAAGTTGCATGCCCGTATACCGAGGCAACCAATTATTCACGATTTCTTCTTTACTTTTCATGGATCAGGACTTATTAAATTTCAAACATCTGCAATTGCCGCCAATTCTACCTAATACTAGAAAGGTTGCTTCACAAAGAACGCAAATTTTTGACGCATTTCGAAACAAATTTGTAGCGTTAACACCCGAAGAATGGGTTAGGCAACACATGCTTTATTATTTAAGTGAACATCTACTCTACCCCAAAAATTTGCTTGGTGTGGAAGTTTCATTGAAACTAAACAACCTCTCCAAACGAGCCGATATTGTGGTTTACGCGGCCGACTTAACACCTTGGATGCTTGTTGAATGTAAGGCCGCTGAAGTGGAAATTACCCAAGCAGTTTTCGATCAAGCGGCGCGATATAATATAACCATGCGCGTTCCATATTTAGTAGTAACAAATGGCGTTCGATTGCTTGCTGCCCGAATAAATTTCAAAGAGAATAAAATAGAGATGCTTCAATCAATGCCTTATTTTAAACAGACTTAAATCATTGTTAATTATAATTTTACCCTAAAATTTATATCATATTTCACAATCCGATAAAAGCACTTAATTGTTTCTATCAGAATGCAAAGATTCCCATTATCTTTGGCCGCCCATCACGTAAATATTTTTATGTCTATACGTTTCTTCATATCCTTTCTTTTTTGTCTTCTATCATCTTTCATCATTGCTCAAAATGCTACCATCAGAGGTACTGTTTTCAATAAGAAAAATGGAGAACCCGTTATCTTCACCAATGTCTATCTAGAAGGCACAAACTTCGCAGCACAAACCGATGTGAATGGATTCTATTCGATTACAAAAGTTCCAGCAGGTTCTTATAAACTGAGTTTTTCTTCGGTTGGTTTCGAAAAAACATCCCAATCAATTTCGGTAAAGGCGGGTCAGCTACTTACTCAAAATATTTATGTTCAGACCAAAGCGGTTGACATTAAAGAGTTTGAAGTGAGTGGAGAGAAAGAAGAGGAGCAAAATCGTGTTGGGGTTGGTTTAACCACCATTACGCCCAAAGAGATGAATAAGCTTCCAACAATTGGAGCTGAACCTGATATTGCGCAGTACTTACAAGTACTTCCAGGAGTTACATTTACTGGTGACCAAGGTGGACAGTTATACATTCGTGGTGGCTCGCCTATTCAGAATAAAGTGTTGCTCGATGGGATGATTATTTACAATCCCTTTCACTCGATTGGATTGTTTTCGGTGTTCGATACAGATATCATTCGAAATGCAGATGTATACACAGGTGGTTTCAGTGCTGAAAATGGAGGACGAGTTTCGTCAATCATGAAAATTACAAGCAAGGATGGAAATAAGAAACGTTTTGGTGGAAAGGTTTCCGCGAGTCCTTTCGTTGCTAAATTGCAATTGGAAGGCCCTTTGAGTAAACAAAAAGAAGGCAAGGCAAGTTCCACATCGTTTATTTTTAGTGCGCGTTCTTCCTATTTGAAAGAAAGTTCCAAGATATTTTATCCGTATGTTGATACGGCAGGTTTACCTTTCAATTTCACCGATGTATATGGGAAAATTTCTATCAATGGAGATAATGGAAGTAAGCTCAATTTGACTGGATTTAATTTCAGTGATCAGGTAAAGTATAAGAGTTTACAAGAGTTAAACTGGAATACTTTTGGGGCTGGTGCTAATTTCGTTTTGGTACCAAGTAATAGTACGTTTTTGATGGATGGGGTTTTTAGTTATACCGATTATAAAATTAACCTCGACGAAGCAAGTAAACCATCTAGAAGCAGTGAAATAAGTGGATTTAACTTGGCTATGAATTTCAAATATTTTATTGGCAAAAATGATTTCCTATGGGGTGTTGAGGCTATTGGATTAAACACAGCATTTACATTTTACAATGAAGTAAATAGAAAAATTGAGCAGAACGAAAACAATACTGAATTGGCATTGTATGCGAAGTACCACTTTACCGTTGGGAAATTGGTTGCTGAGCCGAGCTTCCGTATGCACTATTATGCATCGCTAGGAGAAGCTTCTCCTGAACCGCGTTTGGGTTTAAAGTTTAATGTGAGCGATAATTTCCGTCTGAAATTTGCCAGCGGTTTGTATAGCCAAAATCTAATTGCTGGAGTTTCGGATAGAGATGTAGTGAATTTGTTTTATGGCTTTTTAACAGCGCCCGAAAATGCACCAACCAAATTTAAAGGCACTGAACGAACAAGCAAATTGCAAAAAGCGCAACATGTAATTTTTGGATTTGAAAGTAATTTAGGGAAGCATTTGAAATGGAATGTGGAAGCATACTATTTCAACTTTAACCAACTTACCAATATCAACCGAAACAAATTATACGACGATAATTCAGAAAATGAAGCCCAACCCGATGTTCTAAAGAAAGATTTCATTCTCGAAAAAGGGGTTTCGAAAGGGGTTGATATGACCTTGAAATATGACTTCAAACGTTTCTACATCTGGGCTGTTTATTCCTTGATGAAAGTTACCCGCGAGGACGAGTTAATCGATTACAGTCCGGTTTGGGATCGTCGTCACAATGTTAACTTACTTGCATCGTATGAATTTGGGAAACGCTTAAACTGGTCTTTTAGCGCACGTTGGAACTATGGTTCTGGATTCCCATTCACACAAACCCAAGGGTTCTATGAAAACAACACATTAACAGGGAATCTGAATGGTAATTACACAACCACTAACGGAACACTTGGGTCGACTTTCGCGCAGTTAAATCAAGGCCGTTTGCCTGCGTATCACCGGTTGGATGTTAACTTAAAACACTCGGTTGAACTTGGCGAAAACACAACTCTCGAACTTACTGCCGGTGTCACAAATTCATACAATCGCGATAAGATCTTTTACTTCGATCGTGTAAAATTTGAACGAATCAATCAGTTACCAATTTTACCTAGTATTGGTGTGAACTTAAGATTCTAATCTATTCTTCCATAAACAAAAAGGGATGGACATTTAAAATGTTCATCCCTTTTTGTTTTGTGCTATTTGATTCT
>CALQJV010000128.1 GCA_943330985.1 Chitinophaga pinensis | reverse complement strand
GCAAGCTCATTTGTTGTTTCGTTTGAATGGATTCGATTAGCTGGATGATTTCTTGTTGAACAGAAGCATCCAAAGAGCTTGTTGCTTCGTCGGCAATTAATATGCGTGGATTCCCAGATAGTGCCATCGCAATCATAATGCGTTGCTTTTGTCCACCCGAAAGCTGATGAGGATAAGCTTTAAAAAACCGTTGGGTGTCAGAAAGCTGAACAACCTCAAGCAGTTCATGTGTTTTGGAAATTGATTCAACCCAAGAAAATTTACCACTTGCCAAGATGCTTTCCATGATTTGCTTTCCACATTTCATCAATGGATTTAAAGAGGTGGCTGGTTCTTGAAAGATTATTCCGAAGTCGTTTGCACGAATGACTTTCCGATCTTTTTCGGGAATAGCTAGCATGTTGATTGATTTGCCTTCTCGGTTGGTGTAAATAATTTCACCAGAAAATGAACCGTTTTTTTGTTGGGGAAAAAGCCCCAAAAGGAGAAGAGCTGTTATTGATTTCCCCGAGCCCGACTCGCCGAGAACGCCTATAGATTCGGATTGATGGATTTGAAATGATACATTTTTAAGAGCGTCAAAAGAGGAATGCTCTGATTTAAATGTCACACATAGATTTCGAATATCTAAAATGACCGAACTCACTGAACGAGATAATCTTGATTATGAGCAAGAGGCTCACGATAAATGGAAAGCGAAAACTGCCCAAAATCGGCGAACTCACTTTCGTCAACCATTTCAATGACACAGTTTGGAGAATGTGCAGCAGTTTTTGTTTTCCATACAAGATATCCTGCCTCTTTTTCGAAAAGCCCATATTTTTCATTGAAAAAATCGCGAAACCCCGAAATCATTTCAAGGCCTTCTTTGTTTTCGTCGAACGAAGATTCAACAAGAATTTCATACACTTTCCCATTTTCGAAACCATACCGAATCACATATGTCCCGGATTCTCCTATAGAACCTTCGTATGAACGCAGGTTTTTATTTGAATCGTCGTTGGCTGCAGTTCCCTCGGAGTTTTCAACTTGATCCATGTTATCGCCAATATTCACTCCGCGAAAAACACCATCGTCATTTTTCATAAACTCAGCGAATAGCTCACCATGTTTTTCGAGCTGCCCACTACAAGAACTCATGAAAATGGCAAGTGCAAAAATGGAAAATCTAAATGCCGTCATACGATTTGATAGGAAGCAGCAAGTTAGAATAAATACTTCTTTTATGTACATGCTTTAACGTTGATATTCAACAGTTACTTGTGTATTCGCTTTCTGCAGACTCATTTTCAAAAAAACCTGAACCAGTGTGGAAACATCCGCTTCACAATAATTCTGAATAGCAGAAAGGTTTTTGTCGACATACCATGTTTTGGCAACCATGCTCCCATCCAAGTTGTCTTTAGGAGATGCCAATCCAAAGCAATAAGCCAAAAGTTCGAGTGAGGTGTAATGCTTATAATCACCAAACTTCCAGAGTTCTAGGGTGTCTAAGTGTTGAACGTCCCAGGGTTTTTTTCCTGCGTTATCGAGAACTTTAGGAAGGGGAATACCGTTTAAGAGCATCCTTCTCGAAAGATAAGGAAAGTCGAATTCCTTCCCATTATGCGCACACAAGCGCAGTTGTTTAGATTGGTGCTTCGTTAGAAAATTTGAGAAATTTTGCAGTATTGAATGTTCGTTTTCACCTGCGAAACTTCGAATGTCTAAGCGTATATCATTTGAATCGGGCTTAGATCGAATCCGTCCAAATGAAATACAAATTACGCGACCGAATTCCGCATAAATACCTGCCCTTTCGTAAGTTTCAACCGGGTTTCTCTCCTCTCGAAAAAGCGACATCGATTTTTTTCTCCAAAGCGCTTGCTCGTTTTCTGGCGCAGATTCAAAATTGGGATAAGCAGGAATTGTCTCGATATCTAAAAATAGGATATCGTTTAGAGGAAAATCTCTAAGCATAGAAAATAAAATTAATAACAGAAAAAATAGAATTACTAGATAATGAGTACTCCCCTTTTAAATATAACAGGGATTGAAGTAAAAAATTCCTCGCTAATTGTTCCAGGAAGAAAAACAAACTTCTTGTCGTACATTATTTTGTCGATGTAAAAGCTTACCCAAAATTCGTTGTTTAACACAAACAAATCTTCAATAATGGGTTCAATCTTAGCAAAATCTAATGGTTCAACCGTATCAAGAGAATGCCGCAGAACCGAGGTTTTGACGGGCTCGTCGTTAATTTGACCATATCCAGTAGAGCTCACCAACACACCTTCCAGTAAATCTGCTCTTAAGTTGAGAAGATAAACGTTCCAAATGAAACCATCTTCGCCTTCTTCACGAATAATGGCAACACCGACATCGGTTAATTCGGGTGTGTGAATGTCTTTAATCATCTTTTTAATATGTCACAAATATAAGAGAAGCATCTATGTTGAATGTGTAACCTACAATTACTTTTATCCGTTTGATTGTTGAAAACTTTGTTAATTACTTGCACAACTTAAAAATAGTCAATAGATTAGCGCCACCAACAAAAAATTAAAAGCATGAAAAACACCCATACATTTTGTCTTCAGGCCTTTGTTTTAGCATTATTTGTTTCCATTTCTGCATCTGCTCAAGATCGATTCGTTTTGGAAAAACCTGGCCAGCTTTTTAAAAAACAAGATCATCGTCAAGCGCCGGTTTTAAAAACCAAATACTTTTTCAGCGTTGGTGAATTAAGTGGAAGAGAATACCTCAAACAACAAGATTTATTTGATCCTAAAGGAGGGATAAAATCGAGTGGTCTGTTTTCGGAAGACGGCAGTAAAATGGGCGACATGCGCTACACATTCGAAGCAACGGGCAAACTATCGAAATCTGAACTTAAGTATACTGGTAAGAATCTTAAGGAAATTACCGTGTTTAATGAATCTGGAAAGCCTGTTAAAATTGAAAAAATGAGCAAAACAGATTCCTTAATTGGATCGACGGTTTTTGTTTATAATGCAACGGGTCAATTAAAAGAAGAGCAACATTTCCGAGGCGATAAGTTAATTGGTAAAGATGTAAGTGATGATGAATTCAACGAGGCTGGACGAATTGTTCAATCGTGTCATTACAAAATGGATAGTTTAGGTGCCCGCATTCCGCAAAACGCACAAATGACAATTACCGAATACGATAACGATGGCTTGGTGCTTCAGCGAACGGTATACAATAACAAGGAAAAAAGAAAGATGTTAAGTTGGGTGTATTTTAAATACCAGCTCGATAACGATTACAAGGTTATAAAGCAAACTGGGTTTAACGAAGAGCAGCAAGAGATTTATAGAAATGAACTTTCTTATACCGATAGTTCAATTACAAGCACCGAGTTTAAAATGTGTTCTTGCCCTGAAAAAACAATCAATAAAACGGGAAGTAAACTTTTAGTTTTCAATAAATTTGGAGAGAAGACATCCGAAAAAACATTCAGCGCTTCTGGAGATATTCAAGAAACCGCAACATGGAAATACGATGATTTTGGAAATCTAATTGAACAACAAGTTGTGAAAGCGAATGATCCGAATAAGCTAATTAAGTCGAAAAGCATTTTTGAATTTCAACTTGATCAAGCCCAAACGGCCCGAAAGACGACAAAGTAAAAACCCAAAAAAACCCGATCAATTTGATCGGGTTTTTTTGGGTTTAGTTTTTAATGATTCGCATCGATTGCCAAGAGTTACCAGAAAATACCTGAATAAAATACATTCCACTTGGTAAGAAATCAGCGCTTATGTTTGCTGAACTAGATTTGGGAGACTCCGACAGCAAAACCTTTCCTTGAATATCAATGATTTTAATTAAATCAATTGTGTTTGTACTCGAAAGATTTATAATTCCTTCTGTCGGATTGGGAGTAACATTAAATGTAGGTTTTGAGATATCGGAAATCCCCAGTTGAACTTCGCATCCAAGTTGGTTTGCTAGAAAAGGTGTAACTGCCATAAAAACAGAATCCATATATACTGCTGAATTTACAAAAGGCACATGTGTTTGTCCTTGCCAAGTATAAAATGCATTCACAACACCAACATTTTCTTGCCTTGCAGCAACAGAACTGCTTCCATCAACAACAAAAATGGGAATACCAATAACATTTATAACTGATGAGCCATAAGGAACGACATCGTCGTTAGTTCCATGCATAGAGATACATGGAATATCGCCGGCATTAATCCAAGATGTGTCTTTAATTGCACCACATAAATTAACGATTGCCTTTACATTGGATGAATATCCATCATTTCCACTTAATCCTTCAATTCCACCAAAAGCAACCGGATCGACAGCAGAAGGAATTTCTGAAATCTCATCCAGATAAGCAAGATGCAAAGCCATAAAAGCTCCGGCAGAAACTCCGGCAGCAAAAATATTGGCAGTATCTATTCGGAAAGTATTACTGGTTGCGCGGTCTTTACGGAAATATCGGATAGCTGCTCGCATATCCGTTGTTGCACGATAAACCGTTTCTGTAGCTGTCGTTGCGTTGGGTATAAATCCCTCAAATCCTAATCGGTAATTGATGGACGCGCAAACGTATCCTAGTCGAGAATATTTATTGCAAAGCGTTACAATATCCGAACTGGTTTTGTTGCCACCAATAAAAGATCCGCCATGAGCAAAAACAATTAATGGACGTTCGGTAAAAACATCTCCCTGCGGCTCGTAAACATCCAGCGTTAGGTTTTCGGTTGTTCCGCTATAAGTGAGGGCTGAGCCATATTGCAAGTCGGAGGTAGAAGTAACCGCAGGAAAAACTTCTTCAAGGAAGCGGTTGTTGTTACAATCGTATTGTGCATTTACTTGTGCTGCAAATG
>CALQJV010000127.1 GCA_943330985.1 Chitinophaga pinensis | reverse complement strand
CGAAATCAATCCTGAAGGTGAAAAAAATAGTTCGTCTTTTCGAGATAATTCGGATGGACTTATTCCATCTTCATGAATCAATGGCCTTAATCCACTCCAACTCGAAATCACATCGTTTTGACTCAAATGAACATTTGGAAAAACTCGATTGCAGGCTTCTAAAAGATATTGAACATCGGCACCTGAAATTGGTGGATTGCTTTTATCTCCTGAGTAATTTGTGTCGGTTGTTCCAATGTATGTGCATCCTTCACGCGGAATGGCAAAAATCATTCGCTTGTCCGAACTGTCAAAATAGACAGCTTGTTTCAACGGGAATCTATTGTGCTGAACTACTAAATGAATCCCTTGTGTAAGATGCAATTGCTTTCCAACTAAAGGTCCTTCTTTTAATCGAATTTCATCAACCCAAGGACCGGCTGCATTGACCACTGTATGTGCCATAATTTGAAAATCATTTTGAGATGATTTTTCTTGAACTCGCACTCCTTTTATCTTCCCATTATCATAAATCAAATCAATAACGGCTGCATGATTTACTGCTTTTGCACCAAGTTTAATTGCTGTTTTTAAAACCGTTATCGTTAAACGTGCGTCGTCTGTTCTATATTCTGTGTATAAAGCACCTCCTCGAATAATCGCTTTATCTATTAAGGGTTCTGCTTGAATACATTCGTTGGAATTGAGCATTCGCTTTTGTTCATTCAAAGGAACTCCTGCAAGAAATTCATACAACCACAAACCAAATTTGGTTGATAGCTTCCCTAGTGAACCACCTTCAATTATTGGTAACAACATTGGCTCAGGGCGAACAAGATGCTTGGCATTTTTATATAAAATAGCACGTTCTTGTCCAACTTGTCGAACTAAGTTAAACTCGAATTGTTTCAGATAACGTAATCCACCATGTATTAGTTTGGTTGATCGGCTGCTCGTTCCTGAAGCAAAATCTTCTTTTTCTAACAGTAAAACCGAAAGCCCTCTTGAAGCGGCATCCAAAGCAATGCCGGCACCGGTAATTCCACCACCAATTATAATGAGGTCGAAAATTTCGGATTGTGCTTCTTGAAGAATTTGGATTCGATTGGCTGAAGAAAAATTTAGCATACTTAAAATTAAACGATTCAAAGCGTTTGTCTACCCTTCAATATAAATTTTATAAAAGAAATGCTTGTTCATTTCTTAATGAACAATTTAAAACTGCATGGTTCCTTTGTTTACTTTTACAGAAATATCCGCACTATGGCGAAGAAGAATAAAAAGAAGAAAGACAAAGTCCTTGTAAAATTATTACTGGATGATGTATTGAAATATTTCCAAAATGCTCCAACACAAATGCATAACTACAAAGATGTATGTGCAGGAATTGGAGCTACCGATCCGATGGACCGCATTCAAGTGATGGAAGTATTAGAAGCACTTGTTGCCAATGCTCAACTCAATGAACCAGAACCTGGGAAATTCAGATATACGAGCATGGGAAGCAGTTTTGTTGATGGAATTGTTCAGTTAACAACGGGTGGAGCAGGTTATATTATCAGTGAAGAAAGTGCGGAAGATGTTTACGTCCGCGAAAATTATTTACTCAACTCCTTAAATGGAGATAAAGTTCGAGTTCATCTTTTTGCACGCCGCAAAGGCAAAAAACTAGAAGGAGAAGTTGTAGAGATTCTCGAAAGATCCAAAACTCAGTTTGTTGGAATCGTTCAGATGAGTGCCAAATTTGCCTTTGTTGTGCCAGATAGCACTAAAATGCCGATCGATATTTTTGTCCCTCTTGGAGAGCTGCATGGCGCAAAAGATGGCGATAAAGTATTGGTAAAAATGATGGATTGGCCCGAACATGCTAAAAATCCATTTGGTTCGGTAATGAAAGTATTAGGGAAACCAGGCGACAACAATGTGGAAATGCATGCCATCATGCTCGACTTTGAATTGCCTTATGAATTCCCTCAAGATGTTGAAGATGCAGCCAATCAGATTCCGAATGAGATTCCAGAAAAAGAGATAAAAAAACGTCGCGATTTTAGAGGGATTACCACTTTTACAATCGACCCTGTTGATGCAAAAGATTTCGATGATGCACTTTCCATTCAAAAACTTGAAAATGGAAATTGGGAGATTGGGATTCACATTGCAGATGTATCGCATTATGTAAAACCGGGTTCTATTCTCGAAGACGAAGCTTATAAACGAGCAACATCGGTTTACTTGGTTGATCGAGTTGTTCCAATGTTGCCCGAACACCTTTCCAATGGTGTATGTTCTTTGCGTCCAAATGAAGACAAACTGACCTATTCGGCAGTTTTTGAATTAAATAACGACGCAGAAGTTCAAAGTCAGTGGTTTGGGAGAACAGTCATTCGCTCTGTTCGCCGTTTTGCATATGAAGAAGCACAGAAAGTGATTGAGACTGGAGAAGGTGATTTAAAAGAAGAGATATTGACATTAAATCGACTTGCTCAAATAATGCGTGCTCGACGCTACCAACAAGGTTCGATTGCGTTTGATAAAGTTGAAGTGAAATTCCGTTTGGATAAAGAAGGGAAACCGCTTGGGGTTTATTTTAAAGTGCAGCAAGAAGCCAACGAATTAATCGAAGATTTCATGCTTTTAGCAAACCGAAGCGTTGCGGAATTTATTGCTACGATGGGGAAAAAGGAAAGCGATAAACGGAATTCGAATATCAAGAAACCGTTTGTATACAGAATCCACGACAAGCCAGATCCAGAAAAACTCATGGAATTCTCTCGATTTGTAGCGCAGTTTGGCTATAAATTTAAATTCCAGTCCGAAGGTCAAATCAGTTTTCAGATGAACGATTTGATGAAAGAAGTAAAAGGGAAAGGAGAAGCAAATGTGATTGAAACATTGGCCATCCGCACCATGGCAAAAGCGATCTATTCTTCGAAGAACATCGGGCATTATGGCTTAGGATTTAAATTTTACACCCATTTTACTTCGCCAATTCGTCGTTACCCGGATATCATGGTGCATCGGCTTTTAGATGCATACATGGACAATCGGAATTGGGAACAAGAATCGGAATTGGAGATTCGTTGCAAGCACTCATCTGAACAAGAAAAACGTGCATCCGATGCAGAACGCTCTTCGGTAAAATACAAGCAGGTAGAATTCCTGAAAGATCGTGTAGGAGAAGAATTTAGAGGCGTAATTTCCGGTGTAACAGAATGGGGAATTTTCGTTGAGATCATTGAAAATAAATGCGAAGGACTTGTGCGTTTGAGGGACATTCCAGATGATTACTATTTCTTCGATGAAGAAAGCTATTCAATTATAGGGAAAGAAAGCAAGAAACGTTACCGCTTAGGAGATGAAGTTACCATAACAGTAAAACGTGCGGATTTGGTGAAAAAGCAATTGGATTTTGCTTTGTTGGATGAACGTCCGCGAAGAATAAATCGAGATGATGTTGTTCGCGAACCTAAAAAACGAAATCGATATAAACGTTAATTAAATCGACTCGCTTTTTCACTCTTACTCTATAAATAAGCTATTCTTCTATTTTCAAAATGGATGCTAGTAATCATGTGAAGGGCATTTTAAAAACCTTACCCGACAAACCCGGAGTTTATCAGTATTATGATAGCGAAGGAAAAATCCTCTATGTTGGCAAAGCGAAAAGTCTGAAGAAAAGGGTGTATTCCTATTTCAATAAAGACCATCATGACAATGGAAAAACGCGGGTTTTGGTTTCGAAAATTTCAGATATCAAAACCATTGTGGTTGATACAGAACTCGATGCTTTGTTGTTGGAGAATAATCTTATTAAAAAATACCAACCTCGTTATAATGTTCTATTAAAGGACGACAAAACCTATCCCTGGATTTGCATTAAAAAAGAACGGTTTCCGAGAATTTTTCCGACACGCCGTTTGATTAAAGATGGCTCCGAATATTTTGGTCCCTATCCGAATGGGAAAGTGATGCATACTTTGCTTGATTTCATTCATAATCTTTACCAACGAAGAACTTGCAACCTCGCACTTGAACCCAATGCAATACAAAGTGGAAAATTCAAAGTCTGTCTAGAATATCATATTAAGAATTGCCTGGCGCCTTGTGTTGGTTACCAAACCGAAGAAGATTACAACCTAGTGATTCAAGAGATTCGGCAACTTGTAAAAGGGAATATTGGCGATTTAATGAAAGGCATACGTTCCAAGATGATGGACTATGCTGGCAAATTTGAATTTGAAAAGGCTCAAGACTTAAAAGAGCGGCTCGAACTACTTGAGAAATTCAAAAGCAAATCGACCATTGTAAATCCAAGCATACACAATGTGGATGTGTTCTCCATTCATTCGGAAGAAAAAACGGCTTATGTAAATTACTTAAGAGTCATCGAAGGCAGCATCGTTCAAGCATTTACCCTCGAATTAAAAAAACGTTTGGATGAGCAACCTGAGGAACTACTCAGCATTGCCATAGGCGAAATGCGTCAACGTTTCAACAGCAATGCCCGTGAGATAATTGTCCCGATCATGCCCGATTTGGAAGACGATTTTTTAACCATTACCATACCTCAACGCGGAGACAAAAAAAGCTTACTCGATTTAAGTGTTCGTAATGTGCTCAATTATTTGAGAGAAAAGAACAAGCAACTCGAGCTTGTTGACCCCGAAAGGCATTCCAAACGCATTCTTGAAACATTGCAGAAAGACTTGCGCATGCCTGTATTACCAAAGCACATTGAATGTTTCGATAATTCCAATTTTCAAGGAAGCTATCCTGTTTCTGCTATGGTATGTTTCAAAGATGCTCGACCAAGTAAAAAAGATTATCGGCATTTTAATGTAAAAACGGTTGTTGGGCCAGACGATTTT
>CALQJV010000126.1 GCA_943330985.1 Chitinophaga pinensis | reverse complement strand
TTACAAATTATTTGCATACTCGACCGATTCAAACGGAGCCGAAAGTGCTGTAATAAAAGAAGTGGACCTTGGAAAAAATGAGGAATTTAACATTGATCCATTTATAGTTCATAAACTTCCCGATGATGGAGGTGGTGCTCGAATTACGGGCCGAGTGAAGGCGAAAGATTACAACACAACCTTTACACAACTTCTATCAGAGTATTATTTTGCCGATGAATATGTGTATTTGGTTTACGGAAATAATGTAGGTTATGCAACTCGAACAAAAACCGATTATAACGGCTATTACCGATTCGATAATCTTCGTCAAGGACCTTATTCTGTTTATGCATATTCGAAAGATTCAACCATGACTGTCCCCGGTGGAATTGTACCGGTTTTGAATGAGGTTTATCTAGAAAATAATTTTCAATCGACCGAATTGCCTTTAATTACTGTGTTCCAATGAGATGTCCTTCGTTCATTTTTATTCTGTCTGCTTGGTTTCTTTTAAATTCCATAAATCTCTTGGGTCAATCGGAAAATGATGCCCGTAAAATGGGAATAAAGCATTCAATCGTCACGCTTATTTCCAGTGATTCTTCCCAAAAGAAGACTGTAACATCGAAAGCATTTGATAAAAAAGGGAATGTTCTGGAAGAGTGCACACAGAATCTCTCTCAAGGAATAAAGGAATGTGATCGATTTGAATACTCGCGAAAAGGCTTGTTGTTGAAGGAGAGTCATTTTGAAAATGATTCACTATTATATACGATCTTAAACGAATACAACGGCTCGGGGAGACGCATCAAAAGGCTAAAAACACTAGCGAATGGAACAAGCATTCTTCTTGAAACAACAAATTGGAATAATTGGGGAGATAAAACCGAAGAAATTCAATTCGATAAAAATGGGAAAATCAAGAAAAAAACCACGTTCGTATACAACAATCGGAATTTGCTTCAATCCAGAACAATAGAAGATGGTTCGGGAAAAGTAATGCAGGAAAAGACTTTTCAGTATGAATATCGTTAGCCGGTTTTTTCTTGCAGTTTGCTTTTTATTTTTTCATGCAGAAGTTTTCTGTCAATATGAAGATGCCGGATTATGGACCTCATTGAATATTGAAAAACAACTCAATGAAAGGACTTCCCTTCAATTCAATAATTTCTTGCGATTTAATGAGAACTACTCGGAACTTGGCACCTGGGGAACGGAGTTTGGATTAAATAAAGCGATTACGAGAAAAGTGAAATATTCACTTATGTATCGGGCAATGGGAAGAAAGCAACTTGATAATTCCTACAGCATACGCCACCGGTTTTTCGCCGATTTGAGTCGTCAATCAACTTGGCTAGGAATTACTTTTCAAGCAAGGTTGAGAGGACAATTTCAATTCCGTGATGTGAACAGTTCTCCTAATGGTTGGAGTTCTGCCGAGAAATATATTCGAACCCTATTTTTCGCTTCAAAACGAGTCAATTATCATTGGTCATTTTTTACTATGGCCGAGATATTTTCACCCGTACTTGTTTCAGGGAGAACTTCCATAAGTCCCGACAGAACCATGACTTACGCAGGTTTAAATTACCGTTTTAATAAATATTCCGAACTGGTTCTGTATTATTTATTGAACAGACCTGCGTATGGAGTAAATCCCAAAACGGAACATATTTCCGGAATCCGATTCGATATTACGCTTTAATTTTTCAAAGCAAATTGGATTTTACACTTGCTTGATTTCGTAATAAATTAAACAATTTCATCCTTCGTAATTTCTCATGTAGCTGTATACCTTTGTGAGATGCTAATTGTTGGAAATATTTTAGTCTCTGAAGACATTTTAGAAAAAAAGTTTGTGTGCGATTTGAATGCGTGCAAAGGAGCTTGTTGTGTTCAAGGCGATGCGGGTGCGCCTTTGTTGGATGAGGAAACGGGGATTTTAGAAGAAGAATATGAAAACTTCAAAGCCTATTTAAGGCCCGAAGGAAGAGAGGCGGTTAGTCGAGAAGGAGCGTTTACCATCGATTCGGATGGCGATTTAGTAACTCCCTTGATTGGCAACCAGGAATGCGCATACACGATTTTCGATTCAAATGGAACTGCAAGTTGCGGCATTGAAAAAGCATGGCTTGATGGAAAAACAAGTTTCAGGAAACCGATTTCGTGTCACCTCTACCCTATTCGTGTCAAGAAACTTGTGGATATTGAAGCGTTAAATTACCACAGTTGGGATATTTGCAAACCCGCCTGCCAGTGCGGATCTCGTTTAGAAGTTCCTGTTTACCGTTTTTTAAAGGATGCATTAATTCGTGCTTATGGCGATGTTTGGTTCGAACAATTGGAGGAAATCGCCCAAGAATGGAACAAACAAAAAAACTCTTGATGCCATGTTTAATTTTTACTTTGAAACTTGCAAACTATTCGTTGTGAAAAAGCGTAAACACATCTGTTAGTCAAGTTGTAATTTATTGATTAGGTATTCGTTAGATTGTTTGTAACTCGTTTTAAGAAGTAAAATACCCCTGTGATGCATTGTTTCAAAGAGCAACTAATCAATGATTTCTATACATTCAAAAGGAATGTTAAAAACTGAGTTCATTTGTTAACAAAAACGGTTTGTTAATAGCGGATATCTGAACCACATTTGTGACATACGTTTTTCCCGTTAGTCTTCTTGGTATCTATTTGGAAAGTAGCTCTTTAGCTTTTTCATTAACAACTTGGCCGATAGCAAAAACGCAAGTATCTGATAATAAACACATTAAAAATGAGCGAGGTTCTTCCAACTAACTTAACAAGTGAATTTACAATGAGTAAACCTGCATTAATTGACGAACCTATTTTGCAGGAGAACAAAGACCGCTTTGTGCTTTTTCCAATTAAACACCCAGATATTTGGCAGATGTACAAACAAGCGGAAGCTAGTTTTTGGACAGCCGAAGAGATCGATTTACAAGCCGATTTAACCGATTGGGAAAACAAATTGAATCATGATGAGAAACATTTCATCAAACACGTTTTGGCATTTTTTGCTGCAAGCGATGGAATTGTAAATGAAAATTTGGCTGTTAATTTCATGAATGAGGTTCAGTATCCAGAAGCACGTTGCTTTTATGGGTACCAGATTATGACCGAAAACATTCATTCGGAAACCTATTCCCTATTAATCGACACCTATATCAGTGATACAGCAGAAAAGAATTCGCTTTTCCACGCATTGGAAACTGTGCCTGCTGTAGGAAAAAAAGCAGAATGGGCGCTACGTTGGATCGACAATGGAACGTTTGCAGAGCGCTTGGTGGCATTTGCAGCTGTTGAAGGAATCTTTTTCTCGGGTTCATTTTGCTCTATTTTTTGGTTGAAAAAACGAGGATTGATGCCGGGGCTTACTTTCTCAAACGAATTGATTTCGCGTGACGAAGGTCTGCATTGCGATTTTGCTTGCTTACTATACAAACAACTTCGTAACCGGTTAAGTGAATCGCATGTAAAAGAAATTATCGCGCATGCCGTTACTATTGAGAAAGATTTTGTGAGTGATGCAATTCCTGTTTCGCTTATTGGAATGAATGCTCATTTGATGTGTGAGTACATCGAATTCGTTGCCGATCGATTATTAATTGCTTTGGGCTATACCAAAATGTACAATACAATCAATCCGTTCGATTTCATGGAAATGATTTCATTACAAGGAAAAACAAACTTCTTCGAAAAACGTGTGGGCGAATATCAAAAAGCCGGCGTTATGGGGAAAAAAGTAGACAATACAATTCGTTTCGACGAAGATTTTTGATAAAATATTTAAAACACAATTCTTACTATGTACGTAATTAAGCGGGACGGCCGACAGGAATCCATTAAGTTTGATAAAATTACAGCACGCATTCAAAAGCTTTGCTATGGTTTGGAATCTGCACACGTAGATCCAACAAGTGTGGCAATGAAAGTTATTCAGGGTATTTATCCAGGAGTAACCACCGAAGCTCTCGATAATCTTGCTGCAGAAACAGCCGCTTCGATGACAACTAAGCATCCTGATTATGCTTTGCTTGCTTCTCGAATCGCTATTTCGAATTTGCACAAAACCACCAAGAAATCGTTTTCGGAAACCATGAAGGATTTGTATTTCTTCGTTGATCCTAAAACAAATCAAGCAGCTCCTCTTATTGCAGATGATGTTTACGACATCATTCTAAAAAATGCGGAATTGTTAGATTCAACCATTATCTACGATCGTGATTTTGGGTATGATTACTTCGGATTTAAAACACTTGAGAAATCCTACCTGTTAAAAATCAACAACCATGTGGTAGAACGACCTCAACACATGTTGATGCGCGTTTCGGTTGGTATTCATAAAAACGACATCCAAAACGCCATTAAAACGTACGATTTGATGTCGGAGCGTTGGTTTACCCATGCAACCCCCACCTTGTTTAATGCAGGAACGCCGAAGCCACAAATGTCGAGCTGCTTTCTTTTAACAATGAAAGACGATAGCATTGATGGCATTTACGATACGCTTAAGCAATGTGCAAAAATTAGCCAAAGTGCCGGTGGTATTGGATTAAGCATTCATAATGTTCGTGCAACAGGATCTTATATTCGTGGTACAAATGGAACATCGAATGGAATTGTTCCAATGCTTCGTGTGTTCAACGACACTGCCCGCTACGTGGATCAAGGAGGAGGAAAACGCAAAGGTTCATTTGCTGTGTATATCGAACCTTGGCATGCAGATATTATCGACTTCCTGAATCTGAAAAAGAATCATGGTAAGGAAGAAGGTCGTGCGCGCGATTTGTTTTATGCACTTTGGATTCCCGATTTGTTCATGAAACGTGTGGAAGAAGAAGGCGATTGGT
>CALQJV010000125.1 GCA_943330985.1 Chitinophaga pinensis | reverse complement strand
TTGGTTCCGTTACAATGAAAATGTTGAATTTGATTTCAACATGTACGATGATCTAGGTAAAATGGTATTGAATCCAGATGTTACCGTTCGTTCACGAGGAGTAATGGAAAAATGTTCCATGTGTATTCAACGTATACAATCCGGAAAACTGGAATCAAAGAAAAATAGTAGCCGTCCAAAAGATGGTTCAATTAAAACAGCTTGTCAGCAAGCATGCCCTACCAATGCAATTACTTTTGGTGATTTCAATGATCAACAATCGGAAGTTCGTAAGGCATGGAATAATGAACGTAAGTACCAACTTTTAGAAGAAGTAGGAACTCAACCTTCAGTATTCTACTTGACTAAAATTCGTAACAAATCTGCCAACGAGGCTTAATTTATTCGCTACAGCATCGAGAAGATATGGAACATCATTCATCAGCCACAGTAAGACAACCTTTAATTTTAGGTGAGAAAACATATCACCAAATTTCAGAGGATATATCTAGACCTATTGAGGGAAAAGCAAATAGACTATTTAAAATAGTTTTTACAATTGCATCTTTACTTGCACTCTGGGGTGTAGGTTGTTTTGCTTACACTATCGGAACTGGGATTGGAGTTTGGGGTAATAACAAAACCGTTGGCTGGGCTTGGGATATTACCAATTTCGTATGGTGGGTAGGTATTGGTCACGCTGGTACTTTGATTTCAGCTGTACTCCTATTGTTTCGTCAACGTTGGAGAATGTCCATTAATCGTTCTGCTGAAGCAATGACTATTTTCGCTGTAATTTGTGCAGCATTATTTCCAGTAATGCACATGGGACGTGTTTGGTGTGCATATTGGGTGCTTCCACTTCCAAATCAATTTGGTTCTTTATGGGTTAACTTTAACTCGCCATTACTTTGGGATGTATTCGCTATCTCAACTTATTTTTCTGTTTCACTTGTATTTTGGTATACTGGGTTAATTCCTGACTTTGCCACAGTTCGCGATCGTCAAATGAAACCTAAAATGAGAAAGATTTATAACATTCTTAGTTTCGGATGGAGTGGATCAGCGAAACAATGGTCTCGTTTTGAAGAAGTATCACTAGTACTTGCGGGTCTTTCAACTCCTCTAGTTCTATCGGTTCATACAATTGTATCGATGGACTTTGCAACTTCAGTAATACCAGGATGGCATACAACCATTTTTCCACCTTACTTTGTTGCGGGTGCGATTTTCTCTGGATTTGCCATGGTACTTACGTTATTAATTATAATGCGTAAAGTACTTCACCTAGAAGATTACATCACGATTCAACATATTGAGCTGATGAATAAGATTATTATTCTGACAGGTTCAATTGTAGGTGTTGCATATTTAACTGAATTATTTACTTCATGGTATTCAGGTGTTGAATATGAACAATATGCATTTTTAAATCGTGCTACGGGTCCTTATTGGTGGTCATATTGGTCAATGATGACATGTAATGTTATTACTCCACAGTTGTTTTGGTTTAAAAAAATACGCAAGAGTATTATTGCAACGTTCATCATCTCTATTTTCGTAAATATTGGAATGTGGTTCGAACGATTTGTAATTATTGTTACATCGTTGCATCGTGATTATCTTCCATCAAGTTGGACGATGTTTCACCCAACATTTGTAGATATTGGAATTTTCATTGGTACTATTGGAATATTTTTCACCTTGTTCTTATTGTTTTCTAGAACATTCCCGGTAATTGCATTAAGTGAGTTGAAAACTATTTTGAAATCAACAAGCGAAAATCCTAAACAAGCCAAGCATTAATCCGTTATGAGCAAAAAAGTAATTTACGGAGTATTTGATGACGAGGAAGTGCTTCTCGAAAGTGCAAAAGCGCTTAGAAGTAAAGGTGTCCGAATCAAAGATGTATTTTCTCCTTTTCCTATTCATGGTTTAGATCCTGTAATAGGTATAAAACCAACACGTCTATCAAATTTTGCATTCTTTTACGGGATGTTTGGAACTTCATTCGCTATTTGGATGACATGGTATATGTTAATTTCAGATTGGCCAATGAACATCGGAGGTAAACCAAACTTCTCTTGGCTTCAAAATTTTCCAGCTTTTATTCCAGTTACTTTTGAGCTTACCGTATTTTGTGCTGCTCACGGAATGGTAATAAGTTATTTATTAGTAAATAAACTTTATCCTGGACGCAAACCACATAATCCAGACTTACGCTCTACAGATGATAAGTTTATCATGGAAATTCAATCATCCGAAAATAAACGAGTTTCTGAAGACGAAATCCTTGCGACTCTTAGAAATACTGGAGCAATTGAAATCAACCACAAAGAATTGAATTAAGGAGGTTTCACAATGACTATGAACGCCCGATCAATATTTTCAACATTATCTGCTACTTTAATAGCTAGTTTAATATTAACATCTTGCTCAAATAATCCTTTGAGTCCAGGTGTTGAGTATGCTCCTGATATGTATCGCGGACCAGCATCAGAAGCTTATGGTTTAAATTCAGTATTTGAAGATGGCATGGCCTCAAGAATGCCAGTTAAAGGAACCGTTCCTCGTTTTAACGAAGAGACTCTTCCTTTCTATGAGCCCTATGCTTATCAAAATACAAATGAGGGTTATGAATTAGCAGGACTAGGATTAAAAAGTCCAATTGAAAACACTTCAGAAAACTTAACAAAAGGTGAACAGGTTTACAAAAACTTTTGCATTCATTGTCACGGAGAAAAGGGAGATGGAAATGGAATTTTAGTTCAACGAGATAAATTTGCAGGTGTTCCTTCTTACTATGGAGCAACAATTAAAGATCTTCCCGAAGGAAAAATGTACCATACGTTATACTACGGGAAAAACATGATGGGCTCTCATGCTTCGCAAATCAATTACAATGAGCGTTGGCAAGTAATACGTTGGGTTCAAAAACTCAGAGCAGATGGTTTAGGAATTTCAGCTCCCGCAGCAGATTCTACTCAATCTACTTCAACTTTGACAAGTGCTTCCGCTCCTTCTACAAAACCTACAGACAAGAAGTAAACACCTGACACAAATTATTAATTACAGGTAAAATGAACTATTATATCTTCACATCTAAAACACGTAACATTTGCTTAATACTAATTGCTATTGGGGTGATAAGTATAGTTGGTGGATTTATTTCAGATTCGCATCGTGTTTGGCCAAGCCTATTGCTTAATTCTTTTTTCTTCATGGCAATAGCTTTAGGCGCTTTATTTTTTATGGCGGTTCAATACGCAGCAGAAGCAGGTTGGTCGGCAGTAGTTAAACGTCCAATAGAAGCAATTGCTAGCTACCTTCCAATTGGCGCAGCTTTTATGGCCATTGTAACAATTTTGTCTGCATTGCATTTTAATCATATTTACCATTGGGCTGATCCAGAAGTTACAGATGCGACTCTTAATCATGGACATCATTATGATGGAATTATTGCTGGAAAAAGTAGCTTTTTAAATGCTCCTTTTTTTATAATACGTACCCTTGTTTATCTAGGAGGTTGGATTTTGTTTCTCCGTGCTTTTATGAAAAAATCACAAATGGAAGAACAAAATTTAGATGTTTCCAATTGGAAAAGCAGTCAGAGTTTAGCCGCGTGGTTTTTAGTTTTCTTTGCTGTTACTTCTTCAACTTCTGCGTGGGATTGGATTATGTCCATTGATACACATTGGTTTAGTACGCTTTTCGGATGGTATACTTTTGCTGGTTTCTTTGTAAGTGCATTAACTATGATTACCTTGGTTACGCTTCATTTAAAAAACCAAGGTTTATTGCCTGAAGTAAACGATAACCATATTCATGATCTAGGTAAATTCATGTTCGCATTTTCTATATTTTGGACTTACTTATGGACATCACAATTTATGTTGATATGGTATTCAAATATTCCAGAAGAGGTTACCTACTACATGGATCGTTTCGCTAATTACAAATTCATTTTTATCTTGAATTTATTTTTAAACTTTTTCTTCCCTTTCCTTGTTTTGATGAAACGTGGAAACAAACGCAATTTCAATCTTCTATTCTTTGTAGGTGTTGTTATTTTAATTGGACACTGGAGCGATAATTTCGTAATGATCATGCCAGGAACAATGAAAGAACATTGGCACTTAGGATGGATTGAAATAGGAACAATGTTAGGTTTCTTAGGTTTGTTTTTATTCGTTGTATTAAGAAAATTAGCAAGCCGTCCTGTTTCAAATACAAACCACGTCTTTTTTCAAGAAAGCGTTCATCACCATATTTAATTCGAATCTTTTCAACAGAAAACCAACCATATGACACTTCTTGTTCTGGCTGTAATTGTATTGTTTGTAATCGCCGCAAGTCGGGTGATGTCCATCTACAATCTTTCTGCTGAGCTGCGTGGCGGCCGCAAAGATGATGTAATCACTGAAGCGGAAGGACGCAATCAAGCAACTCTTTGGGTAGTATTTTTAATAGCTTTCCTTGGATTTTGTGCTTGGCAGTTTATTAAATATAAGGACAAATTACTTCCCGAGGCGGCTTCTGCACACGGCCCAGAGATAGATAATTTGTTTAACATAACAACTCTTGTAATTGCATTTGTTTTTGTTCTGACCCATATTATTATGGTTTATCAGATATACAAAAATGTAAGTGCTAAAGGAAGAAGAGCTGTTTATTTTGCCCATAGTAACAAACTTGAAATGATCTGGACTATTATTCCTGCAATAGTATTATCAGGTCTAATAGCATACGGATTAACTGTATGGAGCGATGTTATCTACCCAGGTTCAAAAGATGCAATGGTAGTTGAACTATATTCTAAACAATTTGATTGGACTGCACGATATGCAGGAAAAGATAACATTTTAGGGAAATCTGATTTTCGTAAAAT
>CALQJV010000124.1 GCA_943330985.1 Chitinophaga pinensis | reverse complement strand
GTTTGGGCAACACAATCCTCATTGGATTGAAGAAGGGTTTCCCGGAGCCGGAAGTATTTCTATTTTCAACAATGGACTTCAACGTCCGGGTGGAAATTACTCCACTGTTGAAACATTTACCCCACCAATCGATGCCAATGGTGATTATACGATTACTGCTGGACAAGCCTATCTTCCTGCAGCTTCCGACTGGATTTATTCTGCTACACCAACAAATAGTTTTTATTCTATGAACATTTCCGGTGCGCAGCGTCTGGCAAATGGGAACACCATTGTTTGTTCGGGTGCTAGTGGCAACTTCTTTGAAGTAGACCCAAGTAATACTGTTGTTTGGAAATACGTGAATCCGGTTGGACAAGGCGGTAATATTGGAACTCAAGGTTCAACGATAACTCAAAACAGTGTTTTTAGATGCTCCCTGTATCCTTTAGATTATTCGGGTTTAGCAGGTTTCGATTTAACTCCCGGAAATCCAATAGAACTCAATCCAACGGCATATGATTGCAACATGATTACAGGAATTTCGGATAATGATGAAGGAAATATTGCTACCATTTCCATTGAAAATCCATTTTCAAATTCATTGAAATTGGTTAATAAAACAACAATGAAAAATGCAACAATTACATTAACTGGAATTTCCGGAAACAAAATAGGCTCTTGGAATTACACAGAATTAGCAGCTGGAAAATCAATAGAAATTGAACTTCCTTCATCATTAAATGATGGCATTTATTTCTTGAATATTCGGGAAAACAATTCAATGAGTACACATAAATTAATTCATCGAAATAATTAAAAACGTATAGTTTATTCGCGCTGAATGGTTACTTTGCTTGACTATTTCTAATTCAGTGAAAATGACGTCGATTAAAAAGCAGTTTAGTTTGGTGTTTATATTAGCAGGTTTAGTTTTAACTAAGCCTGCTTCTGTTTTTGCGCAATGTTGTACATACACTATCAACATGCACGACAGTTATGGGGATGGATGGAATGGCGGTTATTTGCAAGTTTATGTCAATGGCGACATCATGGGAACCTTTTCGGCGTCGAATTTTGGAAGCATCGATTCCTTTCAGATTTGCACGAACGACATCCTCACTGTAAATTATTTCCCGCTGGATTGGGAAGAAGAAAACACCTACCAAATCTTGGATGCCTCATACAATGTGGTATTGACACAAGGTCCAAATCCACTGAGCGATACCACTTTTACATTCACAGGTGATTGCAACGCACTTTCTCCTCCGGGATTACATCCATGCACTGCCATTTCTTTGGATACAAACCAATGCATTGTTGCAGACAATCTCGGAATTACGGGAACAGCGTTAAATCCAGGTTGTGCAAATTATATGGGTGGAGATATTTGGTTTAAAATGCAAGTCCCTCCCTCTGGAAATGTCTTTTTCAACACCAACAATGGTGATTTAAACGACACTGGAATTGCTGCATGGCAAGGCGATAATTGCCTCGGGCTTAATCCAGTGGGTTGTGATGATGATGGTGGTGATGGTTATTTTTCGATGCTTACTTTATTCGATTTGGAACCATTATCTACACTTTATATTCAAGTATTTGGCTATGGTGGCGCAAGTGGAACATTTGAATTATGTTCACATAATTTGGGAATAGTAACAGTCGATAGCACCGAATTACCTTTGATTCTTATCAACACACTCGGTCAAACCATCGTTCCCGATACTAAAATTGAAGCCTTGATGCAAATTAAGTACAACGGCTTGGGGACAATTACTCATTTAACAGATAGCGCCAATGTGTACAATGGAAACATCGGCATTGAGATTCGTGGAGCTACTTCGGCGGGTTATCCACAAACACCCTACGGAATTGAAACTCGGACGGCTCAGGGCCCTAGCAATAACGTTTCGCTCTTAAACATGCCTGCAGAAAGTGATTGGGTTTTGCTCAGTAATTATAACGACCGTTCATTGATTCGAAATTCATTGGCTTTTAATCTGTTCGAAAACATGGGCAATTACAGTTCGCGAACTCGACTTTGCGAAGTTCTAGTTGATAGCTCATACAAAGGCATTTATTTGTTTGGGGAAAAGATTAAACGTGATGCAAATCGGGTTGATATTGCGAAACTTTACACTTATGAAAATACCGGCGATGATTTAACAGGTGGCTATATTTTGCAACAGAATTATTGGGATGCGAATAACAGTTTCCAATCCAATTTTTCACCCATCGACCATCCTGGTTTTGATGTACATTTTCTATACGAATACCCCAAACTCGACTCCATTACACCCAATCAAAAAACCTATATCGCTTCGTATGTGGATAGTTTGGAAACCGCTTTATACAGTTCAGACTTTGCAAATGAAACTTCAGGTTATAGAAAGTATATGGATGTAAATTCCTTTATCGATTACTTTTTGGTGAACGAATTATCTAGAAACAATGATGGTTTTAAGAAGAGTGCTTTTTTCAACAAAGACAAATTCTCGAATGGAGGAAAACTCAAAGCCGGTCCCGTTTGGGATTTCGATTGGGCTTGGAAAAACTTGGCAACCTGTTCCATATTTGAAGCAACAGATGGCTCAGGCTGGGCACATTTGATTAATGATTGTCCGACCGATAATTACGCAACGGGCTGGTATGTGCGCCTTTTACAAGATTCCATCTTTGCGAACGATTTAAAATGTCGATACACGCAATTCCGTGAAAGTTTCATGAGCAATGTTTCAATCAACCAATATATCGATAGTGTTGGCAACTTGGTTCAGAACGCACAAGATCGGCACTTTAGAAAATGGCCACTTTTAGGTCAAACAGGACCAGCACCCGAAATTGGTGTTATGCCAACAACTTATGCAGCTGAATTAGACACGTTAAAACAATGGATTTCGAAGCGTTTGGCTTGGCTCGATGAGAACATTCCCGGAACATGTCCACCAATTTTTGCAGGAAATGGCAAAGAAGTTTCAATTGAGGCTTTCCGCTATTATCCAAATCCAAGTGCTGGACAATTTCAATTCGAAGGAATTTCGAAATCCACTCCCCCACTTCAATTTTCGGTTTTTGACATCCATGGAAAATGCATAGATCATGTCATCTTAGATAAAAACATCCAGAATTTCAGCTTTACTAATAAAAAAGCGGGCATTTATTTCTTTCAGATAAAGGATGAAAAGCAAGTAATACAGCAGGGAAAATTGGTGGTGATTGATTAGTATTTATCGTTTCGTGATTTCAATATACTCCTAACCATTCTCGGTTAAAACGAAAGAAATTTTATCGAATCCGGTTAGATATATACTTGGTCTTCAATTTAAATCGAGCAATTATTGGAAAAAGATGATGTAAGGATGAGTTTTTATAACTTTGGTGCTTATAAAATTTCGGAAATCACTTTAGTATGAAATACATCTTCTCCATTTTAATTGTATTTGCAGTATTCAACGTTTTTGCTCAACCTGCGGGGGCTCTTGATCCAACATTTGGTAACGGAGGAAGAGTTGTTACTTCAATAACAGCTGGTCAAGACAAAGCATACGGAGTGGCCATTCAAGCAGATGGAAAAATTATCGTTGCTGGGCAATCAACCAGTACCCTAACAGGTAAAGACTTTGTGGTAGTTCGATACAATACGGACGGTTCGTTAGACATTACATTTGGTGTCAATGGGATAGTAACTACCGATTTACAAACGGGTAGCGATGATGTGGCTTACAGTTTGGCTTTACAAGCTGACGGCAAAATAGTATTAGCAGGATTCAGCGACAATGGAAGCAATAAAAATGCGGCCTTGGTTAGATATACCAATGATGGCTCGCTAGATAGTACATTTGGGAATAACGGTATCGTTCTAACAGACTTTGAAAATTCGCAGCAAGACGAAATTAAGGTGGTGAAAATACACCAACTTACTGGAAACATTATTGTGGGTGGGGCATCGATAATCAGCTCTTCGGTTTCTAAACCCGTTGTTGCACGCTACTTAAGTAACGGCTCTCTCGATACTACTTTTAACAACAATGGGATTCGTTTGCTCTGGATAACCAACCTCGATTATCAGTATCTCTTTTCTGTTGAAGATTTAACCGTTCAATCGAATGGTAAAATTAGTGTTGTTGGTTGGAGAGATTTTCCTGGTTTATCGTGGGACTCCGACTATTGGGCTTGCCGCATTAACAGCGATGGAGCCATGGATGTAACTTTTTCCAGCGATGGGGTGAACGTGTTCAATGGTAATTTCAATGGCCACGATAGAGCTTATGCAATGCTGCTAAAGCCCGATAACAATATACTCATGGCTGGGGGTGGATACCTCAGCACATTGTATTATGATTTTACGGTCAAAGAGATTAACGCCAATGGTTCAGCAGGAACTTTTTCTGTAACGGCCGATTGGGGTACTTCACTTGACGATATTGCCTATGGACTTGCAGAAGATAACCAAGGTAATTTCATTCTTGCTGGATCATCAGGAACCTTTTCAACGAAAACATTTGCATTGGCGAGAGCTACCTCCAATGGATTATTAGACAATTCTTTTGGGACGAATGGAAAAATCACGACAACATTTGGTAGTAATGTTCTTAATGAGTGTTTTAATTTAGCTATTCAAGTTGATAACAAAATTGTAGCTGTCGGATACACCGGTAACGATTTTGCAATTGCGCGCTATTTAGGAGATGCTATTCCCGAATTAAATAACATCCAACTAATCGCTCCAGCAAATTTATCGACGAATCAAAACTTTTCAAATATCGCATTTGACTGGGCGGACGCATTTGGTGCAACCACATATGAAATTGAAATTGACCAAATTAATTCATTTCCTTTTCCTCAAACATTTTCTTCTTCAACTTCCAACTACACGGCAAATAACTTAATC
>CALQJV010000123.1 GCA_943330985.1 Chitinophaga pinensis | reverse complement strand
CCAGTTGGTGGTAGGATCGCAAGCCCGCATTCTCTATGCCGATTCGGAAGGTCGTATTAAAATTGCACAGCGTTTCAACGAAGCCATTGCCAAAGGAGAAATCAAAGCGCCCATTGTGTTAGGACGCGATCATCACGACGTTTCTGGAACAGATTCACCTTACCGCGAAACGTCTAACATATACGATGGCAGCCGTTTCACTGCCGACATGGCTGTTCAGAATTTTGCGGGTGATGCATTTCGAGGAGCCACCTGGATCTCGCTTCACAATGGAGGCGGAGTTGGTTGGGGCGAAGTAATCAATGGCGGATTCGGAATGGTGATTGACGGTTCAGAAGATAGCGATCGCAGAATAAAATCGATGCTTCATTGGGATGTAAACAACGGAATAGCTCGCCGTGCTTGGGCAAGAAATAAAGAAGCCGTTACGGCTATAAAGCGCGCTATGGAAATTGAACCCAAGCTTAAAATTACTGTTGCCAATGAAGTAGACAATTCTATTATTGATTCTATTGAATAACAAATAGATAGCACAATTTAATTTATAAAATAACCTTGCAAATTGGAAGTTGTATTTCCAATTTGCAAGGTTATTTATATATTTGTTCCATGATAATTCGGAGAGCCATTCATGAAATTTCGGAGTTAATGGAAGATTTTCCAGTCGTTGCGATTATTGGTCCAAGGCAGGTGGGAAAATCCACCTTGGCAAAGTCGATTGAAAGCAAACGGGAAAAGATATACATAGACTTAGAGAATCCGGCCGATCGCGTTCGATTGGAAGATCCGGTTCTGTTTTTTGAATCCAACCGCAATAAGCTGGTCATTTTGGATGAGATTCAGTTTGTACCCGATTTATTTCCGGTTATTCGAAGTATGGCCGATAAATATTCGGAGAACGGACGCTTCTTAGTTCTTGGATCAGCATCGCCCGAATTGCTCAAGCAAAGTTCAGAAACACTAGCGGGAAGAATTGCCTATGTGCGTCTTCATCCGTTTTCGCATTCAGAGTTGGAAAATGAAATCGAATTTAATTGGCAGCAGTTATTGCTTCGTGGAGGATTTCCGAAAAGCTATTTAGCCCGAAACGACAATGCCAGCTTAACATGGAGAAATCAGTTTATTCAAACATTTTTACAACGCGATTTAGCTTCATTGGGATTTAATTTGAATCCTGCCGGCATGTATAATTTATGGATGATGTGTGCGCATCATCATGGCAGAATACTTAATCATAGTTCATTAGGCAATTCGCTTGGATTAAGTAATAATACCATTCGAAACCATATAGAAATTCTGAAAGGAACTTTTATGGTGGATGTGTTACAACCTTGGTTGCCCAATCTTTCGAAACGTTTGGTGAAATCGCCAAAGTTGTACATCGCCGATTGTGGAATTTTGCACGCCTTATTATCTGTGAGAAGTTTTTCCGATTTACTTGGAAATCCTCAGGCGGGATTTGCCTGGGAAGGCCTGATTTTACAAACTATGCGGGCTCAATTACCTGCAGAATGGAATATCTACTATTTATCAACCTCAGCTCAGGCGGAAATCGATTTTATAGCTGTTAGAGGAAATCAGCAGTTGGTAGTAGAATGCAAATTTTCGACTAGTCCAACGTTGAGCCGGGGCGCCAAAGAATTAATCAAAGACTTGAATTTTGAAGAGGTTTTGATTGTGAGTCCGGTTGAAGGCGCATTCCCACTTAGCAATGGAGTTGAGGTGCTTTCCTTACAGCGATTTTCGGAAAAATTGCGAAACGAAATGTATCAATAAACGATAATTTGCGCCAGCGATTGAAGCCATTACCGGTTTTGAGCCGCAGGTGAAAAAGCAGTAGAGGCGGAAAGCGCGGTTCGGGCGCCCTAATTAGCGAAGCTTTAATTGTTGTCCTTCGTGTGGTTCTGCTCCTGCTGCAAGATGATTGAGTTTATAAAGTCGACTAAGTTTTACAGCATGTTCTTGAGAAATAGTCCGCATGCTTTCGCCCGATTTAACAACATGTTCGCGTGTACTTGCTTTTCTTCGTTTGGGCTGGATATAAAGAATATCACCCGCTTGAAGTTTGTTCGACGATGAAAGGTCGTTGTATTTGGGTAATTGCCAGCTCATGAGCTCCAACTCTTTGTTGAGTTTTTCGAAAGTGTCGCCTTGTTTCACAACGATGTATTGAACCCGGTTACGTACCATTACCGAACGACCACCTTGTTGCTTGAGCTCAAAATCGGGCAAGTCAGTATTGTTCGATTTGCTTCGTGGTGTTCGAGGTTGTGTACTTGTATGATTCTTTTCTTTGGGCTTCTCCGCGATAATGTCTCCCCCTTTGTCGAGCTCGTGTAGTTTGAATTCCTCAATGGTTTTGATAAGCAATTGCGCATACTGCGGATTGGTAGCATACCCACATTTTTTTAAACCATGCGCCCAACCTTTGTAATCGGTAATGTCGAGGGTAAAAAGTTCTCCGTAACGTGCATTTGTTTTGAGAAATTGCGAATGGTCCTCATATGATTCCAGAACGGATTCGTATTTCCTAAAGCATTCGTCTTTGGCATCGTCGTCTTGAATAAATGTTGGTCCAGTCCACGTTTTCTTGCATTTTATTCCAAAATGGTTGCGTGCTTCTTTAGCCAATTTGCTGTTTCCCGAAGATGACTCCAAAATTCCTTGAGCCATTTTAATAGATGCGGGAATTTGATACTTCTGCATTTCACGGATGGCAATGTCTTTATATTGTTGAATATATTCGGATGTACTTTGTTTTTGAGCGGAAAGTGAATTCCACACGAATCCAATGAAAAGGATGGTTAAGAATCGTTTGTTCATACTACAAATATCCGAAAGGGTTTTCCTGATTCATTTCTGAAACCAATTACTTATAAACGAACCAAGGTGGAATACCAGTTAATATGGATTTCTGATAATGAAACGATTCAAATGAAATAGAATTGTTCTCATAAACAACTCATTATTAACGAAACACAAAACGACTATTTCAGATAATAGCATCTCCTAAAAAAGGAAGTCGAACAGAAGCAGTTTTTTATACCTTTGCACGCTTATTTTTATTTTGCCAATCGTATGAAGTTATCTCAGTTTAAATTCAAATTGCCCCCGGAACTAATTGCGGAACGACCAACTGAAAACCGCGATGAATCTCGTTTAATGGTGTTGAATCGCAAAACAAAAACGATTGAACACCGCATGTTCCGTGATGTACTTGAATATTTTGACGATGGCGATACGTTTATCATCAACAACACACGTGTTTTTCCTGCACGTATGTATGGCAATAAAGAAAAAACAGGGGCGAAAATTGAAGTGTTTTTGCTTCGCGAATTAAACGCCGAAAGCCGCCTTTGGGATGTTTTAGTTGATCCTGCGCGTAAAATCCGAATCGGGAATAAACTGTATTTCGGTGAAGACGATTCATTGGTTGCTGAAGTAATTGATAATACGACATCTCGCGGACGCACCTTGCGTTTCTTGTTTGATGGTCCTCACGAAGAATTTAAAAGAGTATTGTATTCTTTGGGAGAAACCCCAATTCCGAAATTCATCAACCGCGAACCCGATGAAGAAGATGTTCATCGTTTTCAAACGGTTTTTGCGAAAAACGAAGGAGCTGTTGCTGCTCCAACAGCAGGTTTGCACTTTAGCCGTGAGTTGATGAAACGCATGGAATTGAAAGGGATCAACTTTTCGGAAGTAACGCTTCATGTTGGTTTGGGAAGTTTCCGTACCGTTGAGGTGGAAGATCTTAGCAAGCACAAAATGGACAGCGAAGAGATGTATATCACTCCCGAAGCTGCAGCGATAGTAAATAAATCGAAAGCCGAAAAACATAAGATTGTTGCTGTTGGAACCACGACAATGCGCGCTATCGAAAGTTCGGTTTCTACGGAAGGATTTTTGAAAGAATACAGTGGTTGGACCAATAAGTTCATCTATCCTCCATACGATTTCCGTGTGGCAGATGCCCTTATTACCAATTTCCACATGCCAATGAGCACCTTATTAATTATGGTTTCTGCTTTTGCAGGTCATGATTTTTTAATGGATGCATACAAAGAAGCGATTAAAGAAAATTACCGCTTCTTTACTTATGGCGATGCGATGCTTATAATCTAATGACAAAGCACCACGTTATTATCGTGGCGGGAGGAAGCGGTCAGCGAATGCAGACGGCCATTCCCAAACAGTTTTTATTGCTTGATGGTTTGCCTGTATTGATGCATACCATCAATCGATTCCATGAAACATTACCCGATGCTGCTATCGTGTTAGTTCTTCCTAGCGAACATCTCGCTTATTGGAATGAATTACTAGCTCAATTCAAATTTGATATTCCCCATCAAATTGCATTGGGAGGAGAAACGCGTTTTCATTCTGTTAAAAATGGATTGGCTTTGGTGAACTCGGGTCTTGTTGGTATACATGATGCAGTTCGTCCTTTGGTAAGTTCATCTACCATACTAAGAACATTCGAAGCAGCTTTGCTTCATGGGGCAGCAGTTCCGGTTTTGCAACCCAGCGAATCGATGCGGATTTTACACTCGGATGGAACGAATGGAGCGCTAATTCGAGATGCATTGAGAACGGTTCAAACGCCTCAGTGTTTTCAGGCAGAGAAAATCATTGAAGCGTATAAGCAAGAATTTCAACCCGATTTTACTGACGATGCCTCGGTGGCTGAATTTGCTGATTTTAAAATTACCTTGGTTGAAGGGAACGAAGAAAACATCAAGATTACTCGCCCCATCGATCTTCGCATTGCAGAAATGTTCTTTAGAAATATCCATTAGATTTTTAATTTTCGTTTTACGGGAAAATTCTCGGACTTTTGAAGCATGAAAATCCTACTTCTTGGTTCTGGTGG
>CALQJV010000122.1 GCA_943330985.1 Chitinophaga pinensis | reverse complement strand
CTTCATGTGATTGCTCAAAAAGCCGATGGCGGTTTGCGCGATGCTTTGTCGATGTCTGATCAAATTGTCAGTTTTTCTGGTGGAAACAATGTTACGTACACCCAAGCAATCGAAAACTTGAATGTGCTTGATTATGATTATTACTTCCGATTAACAGATTTTTTATGGGATGGGAACTATTCCGAAGCATTGCTCTTATTTAATGATGTGTTAGAAAAAGGATTCGACGGTGGAAATTTTATAGCAGGAATAGCCGAACACTTTCGGAACCTCTTGGTTTGTCAAGATTCTATTACACTTTCATTATTGGAAGTGAGTACAAATATCAAAAATAAGTATCAAACCCAGAGTCAAAAATGCAGTCCGGTGCAATTAATACGCGCTTTGGATTTATTAAGTAAAACGGAGCAAACACTACGAGGAAGTAAAAATCAACGTTTGAACATTGAGTTGGCCTTGCTTCAATTGAGTTTAATACAAACACCAATTGAGGAAAAAAAAAATCCTGAACCAATCGTAAAGCCGACAGAAAAAGCAGTTGAAATTAGCGCACCAGAAGCACAAATACCTGAAAAAAAACCTGTTTTAAATTTCAGGGGAAGTGTTTCATTAAAAACTGTTTCGATAAACCAGCATATAAAAAAGAAGGAAATTCCTTTAGTTGATAAGAAAGAATTAATCGAAACTCATTCCATCGTTGAAGATGCGCCTCAACAACATTTCGAATTGACAGAATTAAAAAATGTGTGGAAAATGTATTGCGATCAGTTACAAAAAACAGGACGAATGTCCATGTTAGGAACGTTAACCTTGTCGGAACCTATCTTACACGCTGATTATAAAATAGCATATGAGGTGCATAACGATAGTCAAATGCGTGAACTTGAATTAGAAAAACCTGACCTGATTGGCTTTCTGAGAAAACAACTAAAAAACTACACACTCGAATTTGATATTGAAAAATCGGAAGCGAGTAAATCATTTAAACCCTATACATCCGAAGAAAAGCTGAAGGCCATGGAAGAACGAAATCCCAATGTACGCTTTCTTCGTCAAAAATTTGGCCTTCAAGCCGATTGAAATTAAGGTATTTGAAGCTTTCGGAGCATAGTTATTGGCCCTGGGCAATAGGTTTCATGACAATGAACACAGGTTTTCGCTAATGCATTGAATTCGACCTTAACGATTTCGGAAGGGGCCTTTTTGAATCGATCCATTTGAACCAAAAATGCCGAGGAAAATTCGGTGAATTGCTCTCCTTTTTTTGATTCTGAACTCGGTTTGGCAGAATTTATTTTGGTGTACTGCTTACCAAAATTGCTAATTTTCTTTCCTGCAATAATCTCCACACGCGCCTTTTTCATGTCGGCAGCCATGGTTCTCATAAGTTTAGTTAACTGGCTATCCGATTTAAAATGAGCGGAAAAAACAATGCTCATCATGCACGCAATAACCATAAAACTCGGAAGTCGATACATGAAACTATTTTGATTTGTAAATCAAAACACCTTCCGCTTCGAAAGACAAACGTGTTTCGGGCTCCGTAATTTTCATGATTTCCTCTTTCGATTTACCTCCATCTTCTGCATAATGACGAAGCATTTCAACACTTAATACTTCTTTATGAGCAAATCCTTGCATGATTGCAGTTCCACCATCACAATCTTTCGGAACAAAAAAACCATAGTCTTTAAATCGAACCATCATCTCACGTTTATTTCCTAAATCAACATTCATCCAGCATCCTTTTTTCTTGCATGCTTCGTTGATTGGCGCTTCTAACTTCACAAAAAGGGAATCTTTCCCGTCCATCATTTTTAGGAATTCGGTTGTAGTAATTGCTCCATCCTTTTTAATTTTTTCACCGAACGATTCAGCTTTTTGAGCTTGAAGATTAACTCCTGCAATCAGAAGCATCATTATAAGTGCGAATGTATTTTTCATCAGTTTAATTTATAACGCAATGTATTCAATTTATGGCTTTGTAGCAAAAATCATGTGTCTTTTCCCCGGAGGCCCAGCTAAGCGAACGGCATTCATTCCAAGCGAAACAAGCCCTCTTCTCACTTCACCTTTCGAACAATAAGTTACCCAAATACCTTGCGAATTCAATAAATCTACACTCATCCTAAGTGCTTCTATATTCCATAATTCGGGTTGAGATGTGGGCCCAAATGCATCATAATAAACCAAATCATATCCATTAAAATCTTTCAAATCCTCGAATTTAATTTCCATTTTCAAAAATGAGAATCGCTCATGAATATTTATGTTTTTGCCATGAACAGATTGATGCATCTGTATAAAATAATCGCGCTCGTTTTCTTTTGGATAGATTAGTTGATGATAGATAGTTTCCTTTAAAGGGAATGGCTCGATACAAAAGTACTCTACTTCTAAATCTGTATTTTCCAAAACCTCTCGCAAAGTGAGTAAGGCATTTAATCCAGTCCCAAAACCCAATTCAAAAACACGAATTTTCGATTTCTTAACAGCCGCCAATTGCAAGCCATGTTTTATATAAACATGCATCGACTCTTGCACTGCACCATGCATAGAATGGTAACTTTCGCCAATGTCATTGTTTTTTAAAGTCTGACTTCCATCAGCTGTTTCGAGCAGTGTAATCATAAAAAAAACCGGCGAAATTGATTAATTCAAATTCACCGGTTGAGATTTGTTGAATGTGTTATTTGGAAAGAATTTTAAATTCGGTCCTTCGGTTCAATTGCCGACCTTGATCAGAATCGTTGGGGGCGATAGGTTGTTCAAATCCATATCCTTTAAATTCTATTCGGTCTTTATTAATACCTTTTTTAT
Source organism: Chitinophaga pinensis (assembly GCA_943330985.1). Next base: position 2,069 of record CALQJV010000122.1, on the reverse strand, counting down.
CCAGTAAATAATCCACTACAGAAATAGCTCTGTTCAATGAAAGTTTTGCATTGTAAACAGCCGACCCAATATTATCAGTATGACTTGATATTTCAATACGCATAGTTGGGTTTTGTTCCAAGAGTAAACTCAAACGATCTAACTCAGCGATAGAAGCTTGGCGCAACGATGATTTATTGAAATCATAAAAGATATTTCGAAGTACGATTTTCTTTCCAATCTCCAATTTTTCTAATGCAATGTCTTTCGAAATTTCTTGATAGGCAGTTGATTTTGGCAAATTTATATTTTCGGAATGGAATAGATATCCATCCATTGTAACTGCGATACCGTAGTTTTTACCTGATGGCAATGAAACCAAAAACTGTCCTGTTTTCGAATTCGCTTTGAAAGTAGAAACAGAGGTGTTTTTATCATTATCTGTGATAACAATTGTTGCATTTAATGGGGCTAAATCAATTGCATCAAATATTTTTCCTTTTAAGATTGTTACTTCTGAGCGGAATTTGTCTTTGTCGTTTATGGAAGCAATAACCGTTTCTGCTCTTGCTTCTCCAAATGATTTAATTTCAGTTTTAATGTTTCGACTTAAAAGCAATTGATCTTCTACGTTCAAAATAGGCTCCTTTTCAGGCCCAAGAATGTTAATAATATAGATATCTGTTTCCCCAATTGCGTCCATTCGCGCTGAAGAATAATACCCGTGTTTACCAGAAGCGGAAACTACAAAAAAGGCATCACGATCGGCCGAATTTATTGGGTAACCCACATTTTCGGGTTCAGACCATTTTCCATCAACCAAAGTACTTCTAAAAATATCATAACTCCCCATGGTATTGTGTCCTTTCGAACTGAAATACATGGTTTTACCATCGGGGTGCATATACACACCTTCTTCATCATATTTGGTATTGATAACAGGGCCTAAATTCTCTGGTTTTCCCCACAACCCTTTTTCGTTTAAGTGTGTTACATAAATATCAAAACCACCCAAATTGTCCTCAGGATTATCACTCACAAAATAAATCGACTTTTCATCGAATGAATAACATGCATGAATTTCGGAGTATCGAGAATTTATAGCATTTCCTCCCGCCGATTCAGGATTTGTCCACTCATCACCATTTAGTTTTGTCTGTAAAATATCTCCTTCGTTTTCATCGGTGTAGATAAACAATTTCTGACCATCGGCCGAAAGTGCAACCGTTGCATCATGCAGTTTGGTATTAACTGGCGCAGGAACATTAATGGGAGCTGTCCATGCATTATTTTGCTTCGTGGTAGATAATATATCCTCGAAGTACATTCCATCATCTGCAATTAATTTCCCACTGGTAGTATTTCTTCTGGATGTAAAATACATCACAGATTCATCTGCTGTTAAAACGGCTGCATATTCTGGATACTTAGAATTCACTATAGGTCCGAGATTTTCAATAATTACACGAACTGGATTAGCAACCAATTTTTTTCCATCATTACATTCTTCAATACGTTTGTCTGGATCGAATCGTGGATGTCTCTTTGATGAAGATTTATAGAGGTTGTAATAGACAATTGCATTGTCGAAATCGTGATTCAAATGACTTGCTTCTCCCAAATAAAAAGTAATCGCAGAATCAATTTCAGGATTCATTTGGTAGGCCTTTTTCAAATACTCCAAGGCCCTTGTTTTATTTGCCGCATGAAGAAATGCATTGCCTAATCGGTAATTCAATAAGGTATTACTGGGATTAAAACTATATGCTTTTAAATAGAAATCGATCGACAAATACTTAATATAATCGTCGGCCAAGTAATAACTATTTCCTTTCTCGATGTTTTTTAATGCCGTCTTTAATTCTGATTTCTTATCAGGGAAATTCTCTTTGGTAAACTCAATATTTTGCTGCGAACTCAGGACAACTGGCAGCATGAAAAGGAAAAAATGCAGAATGTTTTTCATGAGTATATCAGTTGCAATCTGTTTCTTTATTTTGTTTTGCTTCGGCAATTCCATTCAATGCAGCTTCCGACCAATCTTTGCATGCTCCGGTTAAATCACGGAGATTTTCTTTTGCTATTCCTCT
>CALQJV010000121.1 GCA_943330985.1 Chitinophaga pinensis | reverse complement strand
TGTTCGTTACTTAGAGATTTGCGATGGCAACATGGAAGAAGGAAGTATGCGTTGCGATGCTAATATTTCGGTTAGGAAACGAGGAGCGAAAGAATTTGGGGTGAAGGTGGAAGTGAAAAACATGAACTCCATTCGTAATGTTCAACGTGCTATTGAGTTTGAAACCAAGCGGCAAATTAGCATGATTGAATCGGGCGAAGTCATTGATATGGAAACCCGAAGTTTTGATGCCGTAAATGGAACAACATTTTCGCTTCGTAGCAAAGAAAAAGCGAATGATTACCGCTATTTTCCTGAACCCGATTTGAGTCCGTTTATCGTAACAGAAAATTATATCAGTAAAATAAATGCCGAAATGCCTCCCCTACCCGAAGCTTTGCATGCGCGTTTTACAAGTGATTTTGGTCTTTCCGAATACGATGCTGGAATCTTAACGGATAGCAAACCCACAGCCTTGTATTTTTCGGAATTAACATCCCATACAAGCAATTACAAAGCAGCGGCAAACTGGATGAATGGTCCCGTGAAATCGTACCTCAATGAACGGGCACTGGAAATGCATCAGTTTCCTTTAAAAGCAAAAACAATTGCCGAAATCATTGAATTGATTGACTCAGGCAAAATGAATTTTTCTGCAGCAAGCCAAAAACTTTTCCCTAACCTATGTGAAAATCCTGAAGCAAATCCGCTGGAAATTGCTGAGAAAAACAATTGGATTCAAGAAGATAATTCGGACAATATGAACACCTGGATTGATCAAGCAATTGCGCGTTTCCCAGATAAAGTAGCCGAATACAAAAGTGGAAAAACTGGATTAGTCGGACTTTTCATGGGTGAAGTAATGAAACTCTCTCAAGGAAAAGCAGATCCTAAAAAAGCAAACCAGCTGGTTCGAGATGCACTCGACAAAGCATAAAACCCAAAACAATATGCGTAAAATTAGCAGTCTATTCGCCCTCCTTTTATTCAGTATTGCAGCTTGCAGCAGTACCGATAATAAGTCTCAGTTGCATGGAAAAATATCCCAGCACAAAGACACATGGATTTATCTTGAGCAATTGCAAGGAGTCAACATAGTAAAAATTGATTCCATTAAAACCAATGACAAAGGAGAATTTTCCTTTAAAAAGGCTGTTCCACAAAAAGATTTTTACCGTTTACGCATAGGCGAAAGCAATGTTGTTTTTGTAGTGCTCGACCCGAAAGAATCGGTTCAATACATCAACGAAAACCCTACACTTCAACAAAAATATACCTTAGAAGGCAGCGAAGAAGGAAAATTAACACTTGAAATTAAATCGATAAAAGAGAGTATTGATTCGCACCGCGATTCTTTAATGCAAATTCTAAATGCTGCCGCTCAAGAAGAACGCATGGCTCTTCAAGCATCCATTGAACAAGGATTCAATATTTTTGTCAATAAACAAATTGAAAAAATCCGAAATTTCATCACGCAAAATCCTGATAAATTAGCTCCCATCACGGCAGCCGAATTTTTAGATCCCGATCAAGATTTTAAAGCTTATGATCTTTTAGCGAACAACTTAAAGAAGAATTACCCAAAATCGGGATTTGCTCAATCATTCATTGGACGTGTTGATCAAATGCGATCCACAGCTATTGGGATGCCTATGCCGGAAATAAATTTAGTGTCTCCATCAGGAAATCCAATCGCATTATCCTCTTTAAAAGGCAAAGTGGTTTTGATTGACTTTTGGGCAAGTTGGTGCGGTCCATGTCGCAAAGAAAATCCGAATGTGGTGAGGTTGTATGAGGAAATGAAGTCGAAAGGTTTTGATATTTATAGTGTTTCACTCGATAAAGACAAGGCCGCATGGGAAAAAGCCATTCAAACAGATGGTTTAACATGGCCAAGTCATGTAAGTGATTTAGGCGGATGGAATTCTTCTGTTGCAAAACAATTCGGTATTACTGGAATTCCATTTACCATGTTGATTGATAAAGAAGGGAAAATTGTTGGTAAAGGACTTCGTGGTGCAGATTTAGAAAATGCTGTTCGTAAACTTTTAAATTAATGTTTCAGATGAGGAATTATGTAATCTGTTTAATCGCATTTTTTTCAAATTTCGCATTCGCTCAAACTGATCAAATCAGAAATCCATCCAAACCCAAGCAAGCTTATTTCCAGCAAGAAGTTCATTATACGATAAACGTTGCACTTGACGATGTAAATCATATGCTTCAGGCCGATGAACGTATCCGATACATCAATCATTCGCCCGATACTTTAACTGAAATTTGGTTTCATCTTTGGCCAAACGGCTATAAAAACACTGAAACCGCCTTTGCTAAACAGGAACTTTTAAATGGTTCTACGAAGTTTCAATTTGCCAATGAAAATGAACGTGGTTTTATCGATAATCTCAACTTCCAAGTAGATGGCGCTTCTGTTTCTTTTATAGAGGATAAAAACAACATCGACATCGGTAAAATCATCCTTAAAAAACCCTTAGCTCCTGGTGCTGAAATTACCATCAGCACTCCATTTCGAGTTAAAATCCCATCAAGCAAATTTTCACGATTGGGCCATTCAGGTCAGCAATATCAGTTGTGTCAGTGGTACCCAAAACCAGCCGTGTATGATACTAAAGGCTGGCATGCTTTCCCGTATTTAAATGAAGGTGAATTCTATTCCGAATTTGGAACATTCAAGGTATCGATTACCACACCCGAAAACTACGTAATTGCGGCAAGTGGCGATATGGAAGCAAATCCCGATGAGCAAAAACGCATTAATGAGATTTTTTTAAAAACAGATTCATTAAAGAATGCAGGACCTCGTAAAAAAGGATTTTATGCCCCAACTCCCGCTTCTTCCTCCAACTTAAAGACGGTTACCTACACACTTTCGGATGTGCACGATTTTGCTTGGTTTGCCGATAAAAACTACCACATTTTAAAGAGTGAAGTAAAATTACCGAAAAGTGGTCGAACCGTAGAAACCTATTGCTATTTCGCCGACAAAGATGCAAATGATTGGTTTGCCGCTCCTCAATATGTGAACGATGCAGTTTACAATTATTCGAAATGGCTGGGCGATTATCCATACAAGGTGTGCAAAGCTGTTGATGGAGCATTGAGTGCCGGGGCCGGAATGGAATATCCAACCATCACCATCATTGCATCGCAAGGTGATCCAATTGCACTCGATAATGTGATTGCACACGAAGTTGGACACAATTGGTTTTATGGGATTTTAGGAAGCAACGAGCGCGACTATCCTTGGATGGATGAAGGAAGCAATTCCTATTATGAAGAGCGTTACATGCATCTGAAATATCCCAATCGAAACGAGATTGATGCGATGGTTCCGAAAGTGGGAAACACCCTTTTGCACACCAGCGATTTTGCACCCAATGCATTGCAAAATCTTTTCTATCAGTTTGTTGCTCGCCGAAATGATGATCAATCCTTGGCACTTCATTCCGATCAATTTAGTTCGAAGAATTACGGAGCAATCGTGTATAAGAAAACTGCTAATATTTATAGTTATTTGGCGGAATTTATGGGGCAAGATGCATTCGACGAAATGATGCATGCGTATTATGAAACATGGAAATTTAAACATCCACAACCCGAAGATTTTCGTTTGCATGTGGAGAATTTCAATGGAATCTCCATGCCTTGGCTTTTCGATGGTTTGTTGGGAAGTGTCGATCGGGTGGATTATAAAATCTGTGGATTTTCTAAAAATAATTCCAAAACGTATGTAAGCGTTCTGAATGTGGGACAAATTAACGGCCCTGTTAGCGTGAGTGGTTTTAAGGGAGATTCCATTGTTACCAAATGGTACGATGGATTCAAAGGAAAAAAACAATTGATTTTCCCATTAGGCAATTTCGATCGATATTCTGTAAATGGAACGGGTGCCATTCCCGATTTCAATCCGAAAAATGATGAAATGCGCACCTCTGGAATTTTCAGAAAAACAGGCAAAATTAAAATGCAAATTGGAACCGGAATCGATTATCCGCGTGTAACACCCATCTATGTAATGCCTGCACTCGGATACAATGTATACAACGGTTTTATGTTAGGTGGCGTTTTTCATAATATAGGACTGTTACGTAAGAATTTCGAGTATCAGATTATGCCTCTATATGGATTCAACAACCAAGAATTAGCGGGTGCTGCGCAATTCGATTATTTTATTAGACCAACAAATGCATTTTTCCGGAATCTAACGTTAACTGCTAGCGCCGAACGATTTGCATTGCGGTATGCACCAAATTACAATCGCATTGTTTTGGGTGGAACTTTCGATTTTGCTAAACGAAATGAGTCAACGAAGAAAAGTTCATCGCTCAGTTTCCGTCATATATTCGTCCAATCGACTCCATATATCACCAGTCTTGAAGCTGAATCAATATCCCAAGAAAATAACTACAACCAACTTACTTTCACACACAAGAACAGTAGAGTATTAAATCCCTATTTAATAGTTTTAGACGCACAACAAGGAAGCACATTCGCAAAAATTTCTGCTACTTGGAAGCATCGTATTTCCTACAAACAAAAAAAGAAAGGACTCGACATACGCTTCTTTGCAGGAACATTTTTATGGACATCGAACGATTATAATAATGGACCTGATGTTCGCTTTCGTTTGAGTGGACAAACGGGTTACCAAGATTATTTATTCAACGACATTTATGTTGGTCGTCAAGAAACAAATGGTTTATGGTCGCAACAAATGACCAATACCGATGGTGGATTTAAAGTATTCAGTTACCGTGGACAAACAACGAAATATTTAGCCACATTGAATTTTAAAACCAGTTTGCCTGGAAAGCTTCCATTGAAATTGTATGCTGATTTTGGAACATACGAAAACGAAGAAACCGATCGCGAAATCTTGAACTACAATGCAGGTTTAATTG
>CALQJV010000120.1 GCA_943330985.1 Chitinophaga pinensis | reverse complement strand
TTGCATTTGCACCTATACAAACAGATGCTGGTAATGAGAACGAAGAAGTAGGAGGTGCAACAACAGTTAGCGACTGCGTGGAACTTGCTGATGCGCATAAACCATTGGTAGGAGTAACTGTTAAACCAACATTGTATGTTCCAGGTGTATTCCATACTGTTGAAACAGTCCCTGTTCCAGATGAATTAGAAGGTGTTCCTGATTGGAATGTCCATGCACCTGTACTTACAGAACCGCCTGTATAAGTAAAGTTGGCAGCTTGTCCAGTACATATTACTGGAGGCAAACTAAAACTGGCATTTGCAGAACCTCCAATACTCACATCCAACGTATCATAAACAATCAAATTGCTGCAAGGAAAATTTGCTTTTCCAATAATACGTGTCATTCCAGGCCCATTCACAATGGTCGATACCGTAGCTCCCGATCCAATTGGAATTCCATTTGATGTCCAATTAACTGTATACGAAGAAGGTCCATTGGGTTGAAATCTTTTTCCGTCATTCGTAACATTCCAAACTGCTGAATTTCTACCCGGAACTGTAAATGCAACAGTACCTGGCTGATTGTGTAACCCTTGCGTTGCTTTTCCACCAGCCCATAAAACACAGCTTGGTTTATTGGTTATATAATTCTCAATAACATTGGTACTCTCGAAAAGCACAATTTGAAAAGTTGCTTTTGATGCAATACATTGATATAATGGGCAATTCGTCCATTGAACGATGAGTCTTCTGTAGGGTGCAATTCCTTGTGTTTGATATTTTATGTATGGGCCGCCTGCTATACCAGGATTGAAATCCATCCAAGGACCCATGATGCAATTACGAGGAACAAATGTGGTTGTATTGGGAATTGAATTGGCTGTAAATGCGCGTGTTTGACCAGGCGAAAATCCAACCCATCCGTTCGAACCAACATAAAATTGGGTGTAGGAATTTCCAAAAAAGCAGAACTGAAATCCAATGGGAAAAGGCCCTAATACGGTATCATCGGGCATTGTTAATGAAGTACCAGCAAGAACAGAGAATGGGGTAAAGGGAATATCTGAAACAGCGTACGAGGTTGTTCCGGCAAAAGCATTCGAAACTGTTGAAGAAACGTTGACAGTCGTTCCTGAACAAACCGTCATTGCTCCCGAAGGAGTGATTGTTACGGAGGGCGCTTGTGCCAAGGCAACTTGCGAAGCAATCGGAAAAATTAGAAGTAAAAGTTTAAACCATCTCATCGCTTAAGTTCAAAGGCCCTATTTCTTTCAGGCTCGTTGACAAAGGAAAGGCGACTTTTAATTTTGATTTTTCAGATAGGAAGTGTTCAATTACAGATGTAAGATGAATGGAAACTAATTGGGTTGATTAATTTAAATTCCGTATGAATATCAATACATTATAATATAATTCAACAATCAAGTTTTGGATTTTGAATGTAAGAAGTGTTTGAATCATTGAATATCACTTGAAATTTATTCGATTCAAGTTCTATTTTACTTCAACACTTTTTATCGTGTAGATCTTTTGAATAAAAAAATTGTGGAGGATACAATTGAGAAATTGTAACGTATGTTTCAAATCTCAATAAACGTGAAATGGTTATTTCAATGGCGAGTCTTTCTCATTGAAAACATGATCAAATACAAGTTTATCTACCCAAGCAGGAAATATCTTATTGAGCCAAAACGAAAGGAGTGCCGTGGATGAAAGTATCATATATGATTTTCGTTTAATAACAGCCTTGAGTAGTTTTTGGGCAACTTCATTGGATGACATAGAATTCTCTTCATTTTTATGAGATTCGCCTTGTTCACTTCCATCGGCAGAAAGCATTGTATTGCGAATATTTGTCGCTACAAAACCAGGACGGGCAATCAATACATGCAAACCTGTATTTCTATTTTCAATGCGAAGCGTTTCTAAAAATCCTTCCAAAGCAAACTTGGTAGCAGAATATCCACTTCGAGTTGGCAACCCTTTATAACCGGCAACTGAAGACATTCCTACAACAGAACCTTTCGATTTAAGCAAATGAGGCATCGCATATTTGGTGCAATAAACCATGCCCCAAAAATTCACATTCATGAGTTGTCTTAAAACGTTTAAATCGACATCTTTAAAAAGTGCTCGCATGGTTATTCCTGCGTTGTTTATTAGCACATCAATACTACCAAATTTCTGAATTGTTGCCTCAATGAGTTGCTCACATTCATGCTCTTGAGTAACATCCATTTTATAAACAAGCAAGCGTTTGGCCGCAGGATCGAGTTCATTTTGAAGAGCTGTTAATGTGTCAAAATTTCTTGCTGCAGCTACAACTTGGCATCCGGCACGAAAAAAAACACGCGCGCATTCCAAGCCAATTCCCGATGAAGCACCTGTTATTACAATTACAGCATTTGACTTCATTTGAAACATGTATTTTTGACAAAAATAGTGGAGCGCATGAAGCTAATAGAGGTTATCGACAAAAAAACCGAAAAGGAATTCCATCAGGTATGCGAAATTATTTATCGAGCAGATGTCAATTACATTCCCCATGTTCGTCAAGACCTTGATAAAATTTTTGACACCTCCAAAAATAAACTTTTTCGTCAAGGTGGCGAACTTATCCGTTGGATTTTAAAGGATTCAAATGATATTTTAATTGGAAGAGTTGCGGCCTTTATTCACCCCAAAACATCACAAAGCGGGAAGCACAAAATTGGCAGCATGGGATTTTTTGAGTGTATCGATAACCAAGAAGCCGCATTTACGCTTTTCGACGCTTGTAAAAAATGGTTAAGGGCCAGAAAAATGGAAGGCATGGACGGGCCCATTAATTTTGGTGAACGCGATCAATTTTGGGGTTTGCTTGTACAAAACTTCAATGCCCAACCAAGCTATGGAATGAACTACAATCCATGCTATTATCTAAAATTCTTTGATGCGTATGGCTTTCAAAACTACTTCAATCAATATGTGTATTGGCGAAAGATGGACTTGCCTATTCAGGATGTATTTATCAAGAAATCGAATATCATAAAGCAGAATTCCGATTTTAGTGTAAGCAATATGCAGGGAGTTCCGTTGGTTAAAATTGCCGAGTATTTTCTTGCAGTATACAATTCGGCTTGGGGAGGTCACGAAGGATTTAAAAACATGCGTTTAGAACAAGCAAAAGCAATTATAAATTCAATGAAGCTCATCATGGATCGTGATCTATTAGTTTTTGCTTTTTTAAAGGATGTTCCAGTAGGATTTTATCTGAATATTCCGGAACTCAATGAGTTCTTTCGGCATGTGAATGGCAACCTCAATTGGATTGGCAAACTTAAATTCTTCTATCACTTAAAATTCGCAAAACGCAAAACCATGTTGGGGATTGTTTTTGGTGTTGCGCGCGAGCATCAAGGAAAAGGGATTGAAGGAGCCATGATAAAATTTGCAGAAGATTACATTGTTTCAAAAAAACGATATACCGAAACCATAATCACCTGGGTGGGCGATTTTAATCCTAGAATGCTACGTGTAATCGAAAATTTAGGCACTGAACTCTATCGAACTTTGGTTACTTACCGCATTTTCTTCGATTCAAGCATTAAATTTGAGCGCCATCCTGTGCTGGGAGAAAAATTATCTCGAAACGAAAGCGCTGAAAATGAAATGAATGGAAAATAATATTAATATTTATTGAGATTTTACTTCGTTTTATTTTGCTCAAACCGAAATCAACCTATATTTGCACCCGCTTTCAAGGCAAGCTTGCTTCCTTCATAAAGCAGGAGATTCAGTAGCTCAGCTGGTAGAGCATTACACTTTTAATGTAGTGGCCCTGGGTTCGAATCCCAGCTGAATCACAAAACCCGATGTGAATTAATCGCATCGGGTTTTTTTTATGAATTCAGACCTATTTCAATGTTCGATTTCATAAATTTACCAAAAAATTACAGGATGTATCCTGATCATGGATGAAAATCGTCGCCTCTCTTCCAAAGAGAAAGCCCTTCAAATAAATCTCGACCAACGCTTATATGGCTCTTTTGCTGAAATTGGAGCCGGTCAAGAAACTGCTGCTCATTTTTTCAAAGCTGGGGCTGCATCAGGCACTATAGCCAAAACAATGTCGGCCTACGATATGAGATTTTCGGATGCTATATATGGAGAAACAACGCGTTATGTGTGCGAAGACCGTCTCCAGCAGATGCTCCAAAAAGAATATGGATTACTTGGAAAAAGACTGGAATTCAGAGAAGAAAAAACCTGCTTTTTTGCATTTGCCAATACAATCGAAACCACCAATTTCCATCGAACCAATCAGGGCCATGGTTGGCTAGGTGTTCGATTTCAATTAAATCCACATACCGAACCCAACGAATGTGTGATTCATGTTGTTTTACACGACCATGAAAATTCATGGCAACAAAGAGCAATCGGAATCATTGGTGTGAACTTATTATACAGTTGCTTTTATCATCATAACGACCCTGAAAAACTTACGAAAACGCTCCTCGATGGCATTGTAAGCGGAACTGTTGAAATTGATATGATTCGAGTTAAAGGTCCCGATTTCAAACAAATAGACAATCGTTTATTGAGTTTAAAGTTGGTCAAAAATGGCTTAACAAAAACAGCAATGTTTGGAGCAGATTCTTCTGTATTGCAACCTTCAGAAGCACTTTATAAAAAAAATGCCTTGGTTATATCTGGACGTTTTAGGCCATTTACTCGGGCGCATGAGGATATGCTCGCCAAAGCAACAATCGATTTTGTGGAGGAAATTGGGCAAGAAAATCCATTCATCATTTTAAGTGAATTATCGCTCAATGCATTAATTGACACCAATGGAAATATTGATGACCAGGATTTTTTAGATCGAGCAAATATTTTGTGCTCTCTTGGCCATACGGTAATGATTACCAATTTCTTAGATTACTGGTATTTGGTTCCTTATCTTTCAAAAATAACGCGCAAC
>CALQJV010000119.1 GCA_943330985.1 Chitinophaga pinensis | reverse complement strand
TACGATGCCATTGTTGTTGCTGTGAATCACAACGATTATATCGGTTTGCCAGAATCTCATTTTACCAATCTCCTTACACCTAAAGGAATTGTAGCAGATATTAAAGGGGTTTACAGAGGAAAATTAACCAACGTTAAATACTGGAGTCTTTAATAATGAACGATGCAAAACCATGTATTTTAGTAACTGGAGGCACGGGCTATATTGGCTCGCATACGGTTGTTGCATTAATTGAGCAAGGTTTTGATGTTGTTATTGCAGATAATTTGTGCAATTCGGAACTTTTTATTCTTGATCGAATTGAGGAGATTTCAGGTGTTCGGCCGCGATTCTATCAAATCGAATTATGTAATCTAAGTGAAATTGAATCGCTATTTATTAAAGAGAAATCAATCAAAGCAGTCATTCATTTTGCCGCATTAAAAGCAGTTGGTGATTCGGTTAATGCTCCGCTCGCATACTATAAAAATAACCTTACCTCATTGATTTCATTGTTAGAAGCTATGCAACATGCTTCTGTGAAACACCTAGTTTTTTCGTCAAGTTGTACAGTTTATGGCGAACCCGATCATTTACCTGTTACAGAAAGTACGCCCATAAAATCGGCACTTTCTCCTTATGGTAATACCAAACAAATTGGGGAAGAAATCCTTGTCGATCATACAAAGGCAAGTGATGCTTTCTGCATAGCATTGCGTTATTTCAATCCAGTAGGTGCACATAGTTCTGCCCTTATCGGCGAATTACCTATTGGGACGCCGAACAATTTAGTGCCTTTCATCACACAATCGGCTATAGGGAAACTTGGTCCTTTAAGGGTTTTTGGAAATGACTATAATACACCCGACGGAACCTGCATTCGTGATTATATCCATGTTGAAGATGTTGCTGCTGCTCATGTTGCCGCGATGAATCGTATGTTGAAGTCGGAACAAAAAAATTCCTTCGAAGTCTTTAACATTGGAACCGGAAATGGAAATACTGTGCTTGAAGTCATTAAAGCTTTTGAAGAATCAACGGGGATGAAATTAAATTATTCGATTTGCGATAGGCGAGAAGGTGACATTGAAAAAGTATATGCTGATACATCGCGTTCGAATCAGATTTTAGGTTGGAAAGCAAAAAAAACACTTCTTGAGATGATGGCTTCCGCCTGGGCTTGGGAAAAACAATTATCGAATACCATAAAATAATCATGGAACATAAAAAACTTCTCATTACTGGAGGTGCTGGTTTTATTGGCTCGCACGTGGTTCGTCGTTTTGTGAAAAATTACCCGAATTGCGAAATCTACAATTTGGATAAATTAACATACGCAGGTAATTTAATGAACCTCAATGATATCGAGGATTTGCCAAATTATCATTTTGTAAAAGGTGATATCGTAGACGACACTTTTTTAATTGAGCTATTCAATCAACATCAGTTCGATGGGGTTGTCCATCTTGCTGCCGAATCGCATGTGGATCGTTCAATTAGCAATCCAACAGAATTTATTCGTACCAATGTCTTGGGCACAGTTAATCTTCTAAATGCGGCCTTGAGTATTTGGAAAGGAAACATGGAAGGCAAACGTTTTTACCATATTTCTACGGATGAAGTTTACGGTTCCTTGGGTGATACAGGATTCTTTACTGAAGAAACTAAATATGATCCGCGTTCGCCATATTCTTCATCGAAAGCAAGTAGTGATCATTTGGTTAGGGCGTATTTTCATACGTTTAATTTGCCTGTAGTGATTTCAAATTGTTCTAACAATTATGGTTCATTTCATTTTCCTGAAAAGTTAATTCCATTAGCAATTAACAATATCAAACACATGCGGCCAATTCCAGTGTATGGTGCAGGTGATAATATTCGTGATTGGCTTTTCGTTGAAGATCATGCACGGGCAATCGATTTAATTTTTCATCAAGGCCGTTCGGGCGAAACCTACAACATTGGTGGGAATAACGAATGGACCAATATTGACCTTATTAAAAAGCTTTGCGAAATAATGGACGAAAAAATGCAGCGTTCTTCTGGAACATCTGCAAGCTTAATTACGTTTGTTAAAGATCGGGCAGGTCACGATCATCGTTATGCAATCGATTACTCCAAACTCAAAAATGAACTTGGTTGGGAGCCATCTTTGCAATTCGAAGAAGGATTAAATCGCACAGTTGAATGGTATCTGAACAATGATGTATGGTTAGATGCCGTTACGTCAGGCAACTATCAACATTATTACGAATCTCAATACGAAAAGCGTTAAAATTTTTTTTCAATGTATCAGCACGTTTGCTTTCATTCCGATTCTAGTGTTTTCCAAGAATCAACATTTCTCGTAACGGGAGGTGCTGGGTTTATTGGTTCACACATTGTCGATTATCTCATGGAACACGGTGCTGCAGAAGTTCGTGTAGTTGACAATCTTTCTGAAGGTCGAATAGATAATATTAGTCATTGGTTGCAAGATGCTCGATTCAAGTTTATTGAAGGAGATATTTGTGATCAAAACTTGATGATGGAAGCCATGTCGGGTGTTCATTTTGTCTCGCATCAGGCCGCTTTGGGTTCGGTTCCTCGTTCCATCAAAACGCCTCAGGCAACAAACGAAGCCAATGTTACAGGATTTTTATCGGTCCTCGATCATGCACGAAGAGCAGGGGTGAAGCGGATGGTTTTTGCGAGTTCATCGAGTGTGTATGGCGATCATCCTGGCTTACCGAAAGTCGAAAACCTCATCGGGAATCCACTTTCGCCTTATGCAGTTTCCAAACGTGTCAATGAACTTTATGCGGATGTTTTTGCAAGAACTTATGGCATGGAAGTCATCGGTTTTCGGTATTTCAATATTTTTGGTCCTAGACAAAAGCCCGATGGACCTTATGCTGCGGTAGTTCCTTTGTTTATTCAAGCAATCATGGATTCAACACCGGCTTTTGTAAATGGAGATGGTGGCCAAACCCGCGATTTTACGTTCGTAGAAAATGCTGTTCAAGCCAATATTCGCGGATTATTTACCGAAAATAAAGATGCGCTTGGAAAGATTTTCAACGTTGCCTTAGGCGAACGTGTTTCTGTGTTAGAGATGTACGAAATTTTAAGAGGGTATGCAGGACAAGGTCTCGATCCTGTTCATCGCGAACCTCGCGAAGGAGATATTCGTGACTCATTAGCTGATATTAATTTGGCAGTGAATTTACTTGGATATATGCCACAAGTAAAAATGAAAGAAGGTCTTTTGAAGACCTTTCAGGCATTTCATCATGTAGCTGTTTAAGAATGAGTTGGCTTCGAAATTTATTCAATATTTCGTCTTCTGAAGTAGATTTAGGTCTGTTAAAAACGGATATTCACTCGCATCTTATTCCTGGAATAGACGATGGTTCTACTTCCATCGAGGATAGCATTAATTTAATTCGAGGATTGTATGAATTGGGGTATACCAAATTCATCACAACGCCGCATATCATGAGCGATTTTTACCGAAATACACCCGAGATAATACTTTCTGGTTTAGATGCGGTGCGTGAAGCGGTTGCAAAAGAAGGTATCCCAGTTCAAATTGAAGCAGCTGCCGAATATTATTGCGATCATGAATTTGAGAGAAGTATTAAAAACAAGGAACTCCTCACTTTTGGTTCTAACTATGTGCTTTTCGAACTCTCCTATTTAAATCCATCTGTAAATTTTGAGTCAGTTACTTTTAATCTTCAAATGGAAGGGTATATACCCGTTTTAGCTCATCCAGAACGCTACTCATATTGGTATCAGAGTTTCGATAAGTACGAAGAAATGAAAGCAAAAGGCGTTTTGTTGCAGTTGAATCTCGCTTCTGTTACTGGTCACTATGGATCTGTTCCGAAGCGCATTGCCGAACGTCTCATAGAAAATAACATGATTGATTTTTTAGGCACAGACACCCATAAAATGAGTCATGTGGACGTTTTTAGCAAAGCAGTAAAACAACCAATTCTTCAAAAGCTATTCGCTTCCGGAATGCTACGAAACGAGACTCTTTAGAATATTTAGGCGCTTACCGCCTCAACTTCGGGAGCAATCTTTTTAACTAAACCTTGAAGAACTTTTCCAGGACCTGATTCTACAAATAGCAACGCTCCATCGCTAGTCATTTGTCTAACCGACTGCGTCCAACGAACGGGAGCTGTTAATTGAGCCATTAAATTTTCCCGAATTTTCGAAGGGTCAGATTCAGGAAGCGCCGTAAAATTTTGAACAACCGGGCAAGTTGGATTCGAGAAATGGGTTGCTGCAATTGCCGCTGCAAGTTCTGTGCGGGCAGGTTCCATGAGTGGAGAATGAAATGCGCCACCCACTTGCAAAGGCAAAGCACGTTTCGCTCCAGCAGCCTTCATTGCTTCGCATGCAAGCTCGATTCCTTTCATACTTCCTGAAATTACTAATTGACCAGGGCAATTGTAATTCGCCGGAACCACAATTTCACCTTGGATACTTGCACAAACTTCTTCCACAATCGAATCGTCCAAACCTAGAATTGCAGCCATCGTTCCAGGATTTAACTCACATGCTTTTTGCATAGCTGCAGCTCTTTGAGCAACCAAGCGCAATCCATCTTCAAACGAAAGTGTTCCATTGGCAACCAATGCAGAAAATTCTCCCAATGAATGACCAGCAACCATATTGGTGCTTTTGGTGCTTTCCATCAATTGAGCAATCGCAATGGAATGAATAAAAATAGCCGGTTGTGTAACATCGGTTCTTCTAAGTTCTTCTTCAGTGCCGGAAAACATGAGGTCCGAAATACGAAAACCAAGAATTTCGTTTGCTTGTTCAAATAAAGTTTTTACCGAAGCATGTTGTTCGTATAAATCTTTGCCCATTCCAATAAATTGAGCTCCTTGTCCAGGGAAAATGAGTGCTTTCATAGTTTGTAATATTTGGCAAATGTGCACGGAATGAATAATATCTGCTATATTTCAATTGATTTCTTTTGTAAAATTCAGTAAATGTGCTCAATAAAATTTAAT
>CALQJV010000118.1 GCA_943330985.1 Chitinophaga pinensis | reverse complement strand
GCGAACGATATATCCTTTTTCTTTCGATGCTAATAAATCGGCAGAATGCAAACCATCAAAAGCATTAAAGTTGAATTGCTGTTTTCCGAGATAAAACTGAGCGGCAAATGCAGCGGCACAGCGACCACCATTTCCGCACATCGAACCTTCATATCCGTCCGAATTAAAATAAATCATCCTAAAATCAACACCTGGTTCAGATCTGAATAAAATAAGTCCGTCGGCTCCAACGCCAAACTTCCGATGACAAATTGTTTGAATAAGACTGCTATTTTGAACATCAAATTTTCGGTCACGATCATCAATTAATATAAAATCGTTTCCCGTAGCTTGGAATTTTTGGAATTTAATTAACATTAACGAAGCTGTTTAATAAGATTTTCATCAATTACCTTGGAAAAAGGTTCAAATTTTTCGGTAGTAAATAGACGGTATAAAGTGACTCCATGTTTGAGGTAAAACTTATCCTCTACTAGAAATAATTTACTCGATTCATTCGGGTCAAGTCCAAATGTCACAATTGCATTTCGGACAAACTTAAAGCCTCGATAATTTATTGGAGATCTCCAGAATTCGATTCTATATTCGATTGATTGGCTGCCTGAACCTTGAAAAACACTTATCAAAGAATCAGTCTTTCCTTTCACTGAATTTCGATTTATAACAGATAGTTTCAAAACACGTGTTTCAATTAGCTCGTCACGTTTTACAATAATATCTTCAGAATTTATATCAGCAATTGCATTTTCTGAAATAGGAATAGAATCCAATCGATTAGCGAGTGGTAATGAATCAATATTACTTTCAGTTATTTCGGCAGGAGAGTATTCTGCTTCATTTTTCGTATGTTTCTGAATTGATTCGGATGTATTATATCTTAAATCAACAATCGTATCTCGCGACTGACTTGAGTCTGCATCGGAAAAAAAACTGATTGGATTGAAGCCAATCATCAATAAAAAAAACAAAGCAAGGCAGACTATTACACCAATTAGGATTCCACTGATGAAAGAAATTGTTTTTCCTCCTGGGTTGTTGCTCATGGTTTAAATAAAAAAAATGTTAAATAAATCATCATCAGCAACACTGCTATTATTTTCGCGTTAATTCGTCACAAAACTAATTGAAATATGCTGCTCAAAAAACAAGTTTTCGTAGAAAGATAAACATCATGATGTTCATGGTTTTAAAATTCCAAAAAGGCATAATTTTTGAGAGCAGAAAAACAAATTAAAAATCAATAATACATTATGAAAAAGCTTCTTTCTACCTTAGGAATTGCGTGTATGGGAGGACTGGCTGCACTTAGCTTCAGTCACTTTTTCCAACCAACACCAAGCGGTTTCGATCGCTTAACATCTGAACGAATTCCCGTTCAATTTACATCAAACAATGGGGCCAAATTATCGAATGCCCCGGATCTCACTCAAGCCGCATCTCAATCGGTACACGGAGTAGTCCATGTTAAAACAGTCACCAATAATGGACGTGACGCAAACATTGACCCCTTTTACGATTTTTTCTTTGGCAACCCTTATAGAAATGCTCCACCACAAAAAGCCATGGCATCGGGCTCTGGAGTTATTATTTCGGAAGACGGCTATATCGTTACAAACAATCACGTTATTCAGAATGCCGATAAAGTAGAAATTGTATTAAACGACAAACGCGAATATGAAGCCCAGGTGATTGGTCGCGACCCAAGTACCGATTTAGCGTTATTGAAAGTGGATGCTAAAAATCTCCCTTTTATTTATTATGGAAATTCCGATCAAGTGAAAGTGGGCGAATGGGCTTTAGCCGTTGGCAATCCATTTAGTTTAACATCAACAGTAACCGCCGGAATAATCAGTGCAAAAGGTCGGAACATCAATATTTTAAATGAGAAATTTGCAATCGAATCGTTTATCCAAACTGATGCTGCAGTGAATCCCGGAAACAGTGGTGGTGCCTTGGTAAATGCAAACGGAGAACTTATCGGAATTAATTCAGCCATCGCATCAAACACCGGATCTTATTCAGGATATTCATTTGCCGTTCCGGTTAACATAGTTCGAAAAGTAGTTGCTGACTTACTCGAATTTGGTGAAGTTCAACGAGCATTTATCGGGGTGGTTTTGGAAGATTTAAATGCCGATTTAGGAAAGAAAAAAGCCATAAGCGAATTAAATGGAGTATATGTATCTGGATTGAATGTAGGCGGAGCTGCTGAAGAATCGGGCGTAAAAGAGGGGGATGTAATTCTTAAAATTCAAGATGTTGTTGTAAATAATGTTCCAGAATTACAAGAACAGGTTGGGCGTTTTCGACCAGGAGATAAAGTTCAATTAACCATCAATCGATCAGGTAGTATAAAAGAACTATCGATTATATTAAAAAATAAAAACGGCGATACCCGACTTATAAAATATTCAGAATCGGTGAGGGAGGAATTAGGTGCTGAATTTTCACCTGTCAATGCAAACGAAAAAAATGCATTGAATATTCAGCATGGACTTCGTGTGAAGAATATAAAAGAGGGGAGATTAAGAAACATTGGAATTAAAGATGGTTTCATCATTACCAATGTTGGCGATAAGGTGGTGAATTCATTAGAAGATTTAACAGAAGCATTGAAATCTGACCGAAAAGGTTTGTTAATAGAGGGAATATACCCAAATGGAGCGAGAGCCTATTATGGAATAGGCATTTAAATAGACGAAATATCCAGCGAAGCCCGAAATCCAATTCGGGCTTTTTTTTATTTAATCAAATCATTTTAAATAGAAAAATCTTGTGAATTAAGCACGATAAATTTCTAATTTCGCGACGCAAAAATCTCATTAATAAAACGCATATGTCAAACAGCAATGAAGGTACTTCGGCCTACGAAACAGAGCTAAACGAATGGATTAGGGATGAAAAAGCAGCGATTGAGCTTATTCATATCCTTGGTGAGTTATGGTTCGATAAGAGTATTGAGTTGGTTATTTTTAGAAATCAACTTGTTGACAGAAGCGCAAGTGAAATATTGCAATTACATAATTATGCCTTGAACATGGTTGGTAAGCCAATCACGATTCAAGATACATTGCTTCTTGCTAAAGAAATTATCCAAACTGAAATTGCTCCGGCTCGTATTGATATCGGAAGACTTGCAACCGAATGGATTAATGAAAAGGCGGCTTACGAATCGGTTACAGAGTTTATTGCAGATAAATTAACCGCATTTCTTGGTACCGACAAACGCGTTTTAAAGCCTAAAGACATCGTGCTTTATGGATTTGGTCGAATTGGTCGAATTGCTGCTCGTGAGTTGATTATTCAAGCCGGAAAAGGCGAACAGCTTCGTCTGCGTGCTATCGTTACACGAAGCAATTCGGATGAAGATATTAGTAAACGTGCGGCACTTTTGAGAACCGATTCTGTTCATGGTCCTTTCCCTGGAACGATTATCGAAGATTTCGAAAATAAAGCACTCATCATTAATGGCCATACAGTGAAAATGATTGCAGCAAGTAATCCTGCTACGATTGATTATACTGCTTATGGAATCTCAGATGCCATTTTAATCGATAACACAGGAGCTTCTCGCGAAAGAGAAGGATTATCAGAACATTTGAAATCGAAAGGCATTGAAAAAGTGCTCTTAACTGCACCCGGAAAAGGCGACATTCCGAATGTTGTTTATGGTATTAATCAATCGGCTTTCGATCATAAAACCGAAACAATATTCTCTGCTGCCTCTTGTACGACCAATGCTATTGTGCCGGTATTGAAAGTGATTCAGAAAAACCTTGGCATTTCGAGTGGTCATATTGAGACAATCCACTCCTACACCAATGACCAAAATTTGTTGGACAACTACCACAAGAAATACCGTCGTGGTCGCTCAGCTGCTTTGAATATGGTCATTACTGAAACTGGAGCAGGAAGTGCCGTAACGAAAGTTATTCCTGAATTGGCGGGTAAATTAACATCTAATTCGGTTCGTGTTCCAACTCCAAATGTTTCGCTTGCTATTTTAAAATTAACTGTCGAAACCAATACGAGCAAGGAAGATGTGAACAGCGTACTTCGAAATGCTGCATTAAAAGGCGAACTCGTTGAACAGATTCAGTATTCAATTTCGAATGAGCTTGTTTCCAGTGACCTCATTGGAAACCCATGCGCTTCTATTGTAGATAGTCCAGCAACGATTGTTGCAAACGACAAACGCAATGTTATACTATACGTTTGGTATGATAACGAATATGGGTATACGCGTCAAGTGATTCGCTATGCGAAACATTTGGCAGATGTAATCCGCCTGACGTATTATTGAGAAATAAGAAAGCATAAAAAAACCGGGTCAAAAGCCCGGTTTTTTATTTAGAATAATTGGAAGTTAATCTAGCAATTGTTTGATTATAGTTTCAACTGAAAGACCTTCTGCTTCAGCTTTGTAATTTCGTATAATACGGTGACGAAGAATAGCCGTTGCAACAGCATTTACATCTTCAATATCGGGCGAATATCTTCCACGAATAGCAGCATGACATTTCGCACCCAACACCAAAAACTGCGAAGCACGTGGGCCAGCACCCCAAGCCAAATATTTCTTTACAATATCAGGAGCATGTTCTGAGTTTGGGCGAGTTTTAACCGCTAATTTCACAGCGTATTCCAATACTTTATCAGTAACAGGAATGCGACGAACCAAATCTTGATAAAAGAGAATTTCTTCCGCAGAAAGTATTGGCTTTAGATCAATTTTAGTATCGGAAGTCGTACTTTTTACAACCAATAATTCGTCTTCGTATTTGGGATAATCGACCCAAATATTGAACATAAAACGATCGAGCTGAGCTTCAGGCAGAGGATAAGTCCCTTCTTGTTCGATTGGATTTTGTGTAGCAAGAACAAAGAATGGCTGACTTAATTCGTAACGTTTACCGGCTGCAGTGATTGCTTTTTCCTGCATAGCTTCAAGCAAAGCAGCTTGCGTTTTAGGAGGCGTACGATTAATTTCATCAGCCAAAATAATGT
>CALQJV010000117.1 GCA_943330985.1 Chitinophaga pinensis | reverse complement strand
TCCACCGCCACCTGCACCAACTATTATTCCAATTGATGGAGGAGTATCTTTCTTAGTTGTTGCTTGTGCTGGATACGGAGCTAAAAAAATACACGATTACAGAAAAGGGAAAGAAAAAAAGTAATCTACTTAGATTAGTTTCTTTTTTATTCGAGTGGGAGGTTCAAAATCAATTAACTTATTCTTAGCTAAAATATTTGGCTTGTCTTTCTTTTGGTTAATTTCAGAGAATTGGTTAAGTCATGTATCCGTATTTTACAATCACATTTGGATATATATATATCACATATTATTAGTTATTCTTCTCAAGTTAAGTGTTTTTGTTTTCAGTTTTACTAATTATTCAATAATCCACGGATATGATACAATATCAATCGTTGGATCTGCAGGAGTTAGAATTGGTAATCCTTGTGTAGGTTTCGGTTTATTATTTGGATTCTTTGCATTGATTGTTTCTTATCCAGCACCATGGAAAAAGAAGCTTTGGTTTATACCTCTAGGTAGTTTTCTAATAATTTTTATAAATGTAATTCGTATTGTCTCCCTCACGATTTCTCAATATAAAAATGGGGATTTTATGAAACTAGAGCAACACGATTTTTATAATTACATCGCTTACACTCTTATATTTATACTTTGGGTTGTTTGGGTAAAATTTGTTGTGCCTGAATCAGATGTTTTTGCTCCTGAAAAGAATTCTGATTCCAACTCCAAACTTAATTAGTTTTAAAGTTTATTGAATATTACTCTTTTTGTTGTTCTATCTCTATTTTGTTTTTAAAATAGTTTCCCCACTTTAATAATACCGCCTTAAAATCATCAGGAAGCTCTGAATCAAAGTGCTTTTCCTCGCCAGTTACGGGATGAACAAAACCAAGTGATTTTGCATGTAGCGATTGCCTTGGAATAGCTTCAAAACAATTCTGTATAAACTGCTTATAAGATTGAAAAGTAGTCCCTTTTAATATTTTATCACCACCATATGTATCATCATTGAATAATGGGTGCCCAAGGTATTTCATGTGAACACGGATTTGGTGCGTGCGTCCTGTTTCTAATCTACATTCTACAAGTGTAACATAACCAAAGCGCTCAAGGACTTTGTAATGCGTTATGGCATGCCTTCCTTGTGAACCATCTGGATATACAGTAAATAATTTTCTGTCTCTTATATCTCGATCAATATGCCCAGTGATGGTTCCTTCATCTGCTTTTACATCGCCCCAAACTAAAGCAACATACCTGCGTTTTGTAGTTCGATCAAAAAACTGACGAGCCAAATGCGTCATAGCAAATTCATTTTTTGCTAAAACCATAATACCAGACGTGTTTTTATCTAGCCGATGAACCAAGCCTGGACGAGGTTGTTTTTGTTGAAACAGTGGAAGATGTTGAAAATGATATAAGACAGCATTAATCAACGTACCTGAATAATTCCCGAAACCGGGATGTACAACCATTCCTGGCTTCTTATTTATAATAATCACATCATCGTCCTCATACACAATGTCTAAAGGAATGTCTTCGCCTTTCAATTCCCGGTCTCGAGGCGGATGCGCAAAAACTACTGTTACAACATCAAACGGCTTAACACGGTAGTTCGATTTTACTGGTTTCCCATTAACATGGATATTCCCAGCTGCCGCCGCATTTTGCAATCGACTTCTCGATGTATGCTCTAATCTATTTTGAAGGAATTTATCAATACGAAGCAACACTTGTCCTTTCTCGGATACAATGCGCACATGCTCATACAATTCTTGATCTTCGTCGGGTTCCCATCCCGATTCATTCTCTACATTATCAAATTCATCTTCACTCATTTCGCTCAATTCAATATCAACTGTTTGATGTTACCCAGTTTTCCTTCCTTGTTTCTCAATTCAATAAAATACATACCAGCAGTTAATTTCTCTTTAAGTTGAATTGTGCCTTGAGAGTTTAACTCTTTCGTGTTATAAACAACTCGTCCAGAAACATCAAATACAAAAAGCTGTATTTCATTTTGATTGTCTGGTAATGTTAATGTAATTATTCCGTTGCTTGGATTTGGATACATTCCCCAATCCTTACTATGAATAGGTTTTACTACTACATACGTATCTTGAACTTCTTGAAACAAAGGTCGTATCATCATGGTGCCTTCATTTGCGGCATAGTTGTACCAATTGCCATCCAGATTATAAAAAATCCGATTCGAGTTATTGGTGTTTTTGTCAAAACCAATATTGATATCAAATCCTGTGTTTTGGGCCCATCCAATATAATATGAGCCAGCTGGAAGGTAAATTGGATTTTCTAATTCGTATGTAATAAAAACGTTTTGCCCATAATAGTAAGGTAAATGTACGCCTTCTCTTACAAGTATTTCTCCCGGTACATTTGCTCCTGCACCCCAAACCATAATATAGAATGATTTGTCTATAATTGGTTCATTCACCCAGTTAAAATAAAACTGAATGGATTTTAAAGTATCACCTAAATAGGTATCGAATTTTTGCGCAGCAAAACCTCCTCCATTATTATTAATGCTGATGCGCTCTTCCGCACTTCCATCGTCTAAAGCATAGTAATTACTTAAAATTTGACGGTAAATAGTCGTGTCGTTTTCCGGAATTAAATCGCCTTGGTTGTCTTTTAAAAAGTGTTTAAGAATATATTCCGTCCAAGGTGTTCCTGGATTTTCATAGGTGTATTTAATCGCTTGTGTGAATTGATTTTCTACCCTTGAAAAAATGGGGCCCAACAATGCCAATGAAGAATCTCTAATTATATCTGGGAAATTGTAATTTTCAAAATAATATCCGTAGGTTTTAAAGTCGGATGCAGCCGAATTGGTTGTTAATGAAAGTTGAAAAACCGTATCCATATTTGCCAAAGCATTAGGCAGGAAATGACTTAATGGAACCGACTTATACGTATTCAATAAACTGCCAGCAGGATATATAAAACTGTAGTCGAGTAGATTAGTATCATTGAGATTGCGGTTTCTGTCTAAACGCACATAATCTAAATGCCAGTGGTCCCAACTTCCATTTAATTGTGCATAGTTTCGGAAACGAAATTGAAATCCTTTTTTAAGAAAAGCGGTGTCCGAAATCGGAATCATCACTTGTTCGAAATCACGCGCAAGTTGAGGATAATCTTCCCCTTTTGAACTCCAGACCCAAGTCCAGAGTGTGTCGTCTGGATTTTTAAATTCTAAGAGGAAAGTGTCTTTAAATTCAGGGAAATTCCCAAAACCTTTGGGCTGATAATAAAAACTCAAATAAAGCGAATCGGATGCTTGATAATTCAGGTTTATGTAATAAGATGTTAATGTATCTGCAGCGCCTGTTTCATTGATAGTAGAATAGGGCAGACCAAAAGCATTTAAGCCATCAAATGTAGCAACGCCAATACTAGGTGGCTTTATAGCCATCTGCTGGTTTATATAAACCGAATGGTCTAGCCATTTTGATTCTTCCGGTGAACGCGCTTCTTTTGAAAAATCGTCAATAAATGGAAGTTCAAGTGTGTCTGTAAGTGATCGAGAATTTGATTTGCTTAAATTCCATTTAGACATGTTCAAATGTTGAAAAATATTTGAACCCAATGGTGCTGTATACAATTGCGCACTAGCCATTTTGAAAATAACTAATAGCAATATTATCAAGGGGAAATGTGTTCTGAACTTATTCAAGACTGTCAATTTTTATTCGTGCTTGCTCCACTTTCTCATCAATATTGGTTATCCAAATGGATATTTCGGCTCCAGAATATAGGCCTTCTTCGGAATCATATGGAGGATTTTGTCTATAAACACGTGCATTTAGTGTGTCATTATCCATGATATCGGGAACGATGTTTTTGAGGGATAATTGCTTTTCGGCTAAAATTGTCCGCACTTCAGCTAAGGTCAATCCCAATAAATCAGGGACTGTAATTAGTCCACCGCCAGCACCTTTTCCAAGAACTAAATCTATCCTAGATCCTTTATCAATCAACGTACCTGGTTTTATTGATTGACCTTTGAATAGTTGTCTAATAACGGGTGGTAATCCTTCTTCATAACGTAAATTCCCAACCTTTAAACCGTAAGTTTCGAGGAGCGAACTTGCTTGTCGTAATGACAAATCAATTAAGTTAGGCATTGCTGTTTTTTGGTTCAGCATTGCATAAACAGTAAGGTAAATAACTCGCTCTGGCTTTACTTTGGAACCCGCTTCAGGGTCTTGATCAGCAACCGTTCCTTTGGCCTTTTCGATGTTGTATATTGAATCAACAATTTCATAGCGAACGTTGTGGTCTTCGATAAATTTATCGAGGTCTTTGATGTAAATCCCCTCAAAATCAGGCACTACAACTTCATCTCCATGCTTTGTATAAACATTGAGGAAGAAAAATGAAATTCCAAGTACCGTTAAAGCTACCAAACTGGAGACAATAAAATGTTTCCAAAATTCAGAGGATTTTAAAAGGGATTTGATATCCATATTAATTAGAATTCATGCGCTTCATCATGGATGATTGTTCTGCAAAAGTCATGATTTTTTCAATGAAATCGTATGGTTTATACCCATTAATTGCACTTTGATGAAAGATGCATGTAGCAGGTGTCATTCCAGGCAATGAATTTACTTCAATAAAGATTACTTCCACCTTCCCGCTATTATAAATTCTTACAAAAGCATCAATTCTACAATATCCTTTTACGTTTAAAATTCTTGCTGCTTTTTCGAGTTGGCTCTTTACAATTTCCGAAATCTCTTGACGTCTTTTCGGGTCTTTGGCATAACGCGCTGGAGTTATGTTTTGTCCTTGTCCTGCAAGGAATTTTTCTTCCAACGATAATACTTCTCCTTCCGAAAGTGCTTCGGATGCTTCGAAAAGTTCGTAATTTATTTTGCCTGTAGAGTCAATATGAGTGAGCATTCCTCCAGTAATCTCAAGAAACGCTTCAGCTCCATTAGCAGAAATCAAACTCTCTACTAAAAATTGCCGCTTCATTGGAAATTCTTCCTTCGGTTTTACCTTGAGAACCGCCGCATCTTG
>CALQJV010000116.1 GCA_943330985.1 Chitinophaga pinensis | reverse complement strand
GAAGAATATCATTGGCAATGCTGTAAAATACCGCAATACTGAAATTACGCATTCGTTTGCTCATGTTGAATTTTCTGTGAAAGAAGACACCTATGAAATTCGAGTAAATGATAATGGACATGGGATCCCAGAAAAGAGTTTATCTCGAATTTTTGAAATGTTTTATAGAGCATCCAGTTCGAGTGTAGGAACCGGATTAGGTTTATATATTTGCAAAGAAATTGTAAACAAACTGAATGGTACTATTCAGGTTGAATCGGAAATTGAAAAAGGGACTTCCGTGCTGATTACAATTCCTAAAATTGCACAAGATGAACAGTGAAGGAAATAAGGTGTATTTATTAATCGACGATGACGAAGTTTTTAATTTCCTTCATTCCGAAATCATTTCACAATTCGATTCTAAAGCACAAATCATAGAATACAATTCAAGTGTTGATGCGCTAAAATTCATCAATGAAACGATATCGAACAACAAAACACTTCCTGACTATATCTTCTTAGATATTCGAATGCCTGAAATGTCAGGTTTAGAATTGCTCGATGAATTGATGAAAAATTCCATTCAGCCATTCGAAAAGGTGAAAATATTTGTTGTTACTTCTTCACTCGATGATCGTGACAAGGAACGGGCTCTCTCCTTCCCTATTGTTTCTGGATTCCTTATTAAAATGATCACCATCGAATCATTAAAAGAACATATTAAACAATAGATTCTGCTTTAATTCATCGCGCCACACTGACTTTCACTTTCGCCTTTTTCAATTTCTCTCCCACAATCAATTTCAAGAAGGATGGCACTTTCGTTCTTCGAATGGCAACAAAGGAAGCTTGATCGGTTATCGAAATAAGTCCAACATCCGATTGCGTTAATCCTCCTTTTTTCATTAGCAATCCTAATAAATCACCTTTACTTATTTTCTCTTTTTTCCCTGCCGAAAAATACACACATTCAAATTCGGGCTGTTGAATTTTCTCCATGTTCAAAGGGAGTTTCAATTCCGGAATCGAAATAGTTAAATAGTCCGGCAATTTCTCATCATCTCCTTGAATGATATAAGCCTGTCCATCGGCGTGCATTCTTGCTGTCCGCCCATTTCGATGAATAAATGCATCTTCATGAATAGGCATTTGGTAATGCACCACATGTCGAATTTCGGGAATATCTAAACCACGTGCAGCCAAATCGGTTGCGATCAAAACCAAACAGGAACCCGAACGAAACTTGATCAGATTGCGTTCACGATCGACTTGCTCCATGGCCCCGTGAAATGTACCGTGTGCAAAACCCTGTTCGCGAAAGTGCAATCCAATGCGCTCTACGGCATCACGGTGATTACAAAAGACCAAACTCACCTCCTGCTTAAAACTCGCGACCAGCTTTAACAAGGTATCGAGTTTCTCTTCGGCAGGAGTTTTAATCAACTGCATACTCAATTTACTTTCCACTTTGTGATGCAGAAAATTGAATACTTTGGGATTACGAAAGGGAACAAATCCAGGAAATTCATCCAACTCCGTTGCCGAAGTCAGCATGTGTTTTTGCTTTCCCGACAAGGAATTGAAAATAACCTCGAGCTGATCTTGAAATCCCATTTCAAGCGATTTATCAAATTCATCCAACACGAGCATTTGGATGGTCGAAGTATCAATAACGCCTTTTGAAATATGATCGAACAAACGACCGGGAGTACCAATAATCAATGCAGGCGCTTCGGCCAATCGGTTTTGTTCGGTTCGTGAATGATGTCCTCCATAACAAACCGAAACTTTGAATCCCGTTTTCATCGAACGAAATACATCTTCGATTTGCAAAACCAATTCGCGGGCAGGAGCAACAATAAGCACTTGAACGCCCGTTTTTTCATTATCCAATACATCCAATACACGCAATAGAAAAGCAAGTGTTTTACCCGAACCTGTTGGTGATAGCAATAAAATATTGGGTGTGGATTTATCGCATTCCACCACCGATTCCTGCATGGGATTAAGCGCTTGAATGGCTAAATTACTTAGCACATTTTCGATACTCTTCTTTGTCAACATGTGGCGAAGGTACAATTCCGCAACGTGAATGTTGAGAATTTTAAAAATGAATTCCGAACTCCTAAAATCTAGTTAAACTAAATACAAATAAATAAGCATGAAGGATGCAAAACTCATGACTAAAAAGGTGATAACACCAAAAACATTTATCCAATATCCATTCACATAACTACCCATTATAACCTTGTTATTGCAGATGTGTAAAATGAGAAGAATTAATACGGGAGCCGTGATGCCATACAAAACAGCTGCATAAATCAGGGCGATAATGGGGTTCCATCCAAACGCATTTATCATTAATCCAATAAACAAGGAAATTAAAATGGTGATGTAAAACCCTTTGGCTTCGTGAAATTTCTTATCGAGTCCTTCTTCCCAATTAAACGTTTCGGCTAGCATGTAACTAAGCGATCCTGCCAAGACTGGAATGGCTAAAAACCCTGTTCCTAAAACGCCCAATGCAAATAAGAAATACGCAAAATCGCCAGCCAAAGGCTTTAATGCACGCGCTGCATCTTCAACCGAACTAATTTGATGCGCACCTGCATTATACAAAACCGTTCCTGTCGACAAGATGATAAAAAAGAAAACCACGTTGGTTAATACCAAACCACCACGCACATCGGTTTTCATTGCCGAAATAATACGCTTATCGACGACAATGTGACGTTGATTACTCTCCTCCACCTCCATGGATGCTTGCCAAAAGAAAAGGTATGGCGAAATGGTTGTACCTAAAATCCCAACCAAAGTCAAATAAAACACCTTAGAGTTTTCGAACGAAGGAATCAATGTATTTTTCATAACATCCAGCCAATCGGTATGCGAAATAAATGGTATCAGGATATAACTGAACAAGGTTAAGCAAAGCCATTTTAAGACATTCGATATTTTTCGGTAATTCCAAAATACGATCGAATACATGAGTATTCCGGTGAAAACAATCGAGAAAATGAAAGAGGGAATTTGAGGAACTAAAAGGTTCGCAACAGCTCCCATGCCGGCAATATCGGCTCCAATATTAAGCGTTATGGATGGGAAACTTAAAAGTAATATGAGGTATAAAATATATTTCGGGTAATATTTTTTAATGGTTCCTGTGAGGCCTTGTTTGGTAACCAATCCAATACGCGCGCACATTTCCTGAACAGCCACCATCATGGGATAGGTAATAACTGCAGTCCACAAAAGCTTAAGGCCAAACATAGCACCCGCTTGAGAATACGTGGCAATTCCCGATGGATCGTCATCGCTGGCTCCCGTTACCAATCCGGGTCCTAAATTTTTCCAAAATTTTTGAATGCGATTCCTTTTGGTTTCCATACGTAATAGTTACACTAAAAAATCGAGTCTATTAATAGCTATTTAATCGAAATCCGAAATCCTAATCTTCCTGAATGCTTTCAGAAGTCGAATCCTTGGGGTTATCCATTGGTCCGCGCATGTGAATGATTAATCCATTTAAAAAATTTCGCAAAACCTGATCACCACAGGGTTTGTAATTGGGATGATCCTCACTGCGAAAAAAAGCAGAAAGCTCCGATGCAGTCATTCTAAAATTAACAAGCGCAAGGATTTCAACTATGTGTTCGTTACGCAATTGCAAGGCAACACGAAGCTTTTTGAGGATGTCGTTATTGGTCATGGGGAATATGAAATCTGAATTGAGAGTAAATATACAATTACCTTTCGGTACTATTCATTTTTTGGAATTGAAGAAATAAAGAGCCCCAATTTATCATCGAAACATGAAGAAATAAATTTAGTAGACTGATTGATTTCGAAAAAAACTGAACCAATAATTTCTTTGGTGGACGCATAAAAATAATCTCAAGAATCCTATCTTGCAGCTGTGCGTACCAGCTTAATTTTTCAACTTTTCTTCTTTCTATTCAGCTTCACTGGATTTGCACAGAATCTGATTCCGAATGCTAGTTTCGAGAAAACCTCTAAGGGATTAGATAAAAAAAATAAAAAATCATTCGAACAAGCCAATTCCTGGTTCTCAGCAAATAATGCAGCGTATGATCTAATTAAAAATGGATCGGATTTAATGGGTAAACAAATCACCCAAGCAGGAAATAATTTTGCAGGAATTGTATTGTACGATGCCAGCAATTCCAATTTCCGTTCGTATTTAGAAGTGAAATTGAATCGGAGTTTGCGAACTGGAGAAGAACTATGCATCTGGCTTTCGGTTTCAGCGGCCAAGCATTCATCATGTTTTACCGACGAGTTGGGAATTGCATTGACCAAGGATTCATTGAAATCGAAGAATTCCAAAAACATTGAAATAATCCCCCAACTCAAAAGTCGTAAATACCAAGCCATTACCGATACATCCGAGCAATGGAAAAAATTAGAATTTCATTACAAAGCCAAAGGCGGCGAACAATTTCTATGCATTGGAAATTTCCGGAACGATGCACAGACTTTATTGCTTCCTAACAATTCAATACATTTTCCGAAGCAAGCATATCTGTATATCGATGATCTTTATTTAGGCAGTTGTGATTTGAGTATCGAAGAACTAAATACCGAAGCAGTAGTTATAAATCACCCCAAATCGGAGATTTTACCTCAAGGAAAAATGCATGTTCCCAATGTGTTAACTCCAAACAAAGACGGATTCAACGATTCCTTTTACATTGAAGGTTTACCTCGTTACAGCAAACTTATCATCCTCAATAAAAAAGACGAGGAAGTTTATAAAAGCGAAAACTATAGAAACGATTGGGATGGCGGCGATTTGCCTGCAGGAACTTATCAATTTGAATTGCTTCTACCCGATGGAAACCGCATTGATGGACCGCTAGATATCGTTCGAAAGAAAAAATAATGTCCCGATGAGAAGAAATAACAATTATCGCCGAAACAAACAAAGTCGAATTAGTAATAAGGCTGGCTTTGCTCCCGGAACCGTTACATACACTGGCGAGGAGAGAAATTTCAATGTTGTGGCGGATGTGCTTACTTGGGATGATGAGTATTTTGATGAAAAAAAAGGAGTTTCGATTCAACATATCCATGACGATATTAGCAACACTCAAACACGCTGGATTAATG
>CALQJV010000115.1 GCA_943330985.1 Chitinophaga pinensis | reverse complement strand
GTCAAGTGATTCGATACGCTAAACACTTGGCAGATGTTATCCGCTTGACATATTATTGAGAACTAAGAAAGCATAAAAAAACCGGGACGCAAGCCCGGTTTTTTTTTTATTTTATATGATATTATTTGGAAATTAATCAAGCAATTGTTTAATAATTGTTTCAACCGATAGGCCTTCTGCTTCAGCCTTGTAATTTCGAATAATTCGGTGACGAAGAATGGCTGTTGCAACCGCATTTACATCTTCAATATCGGGTGAATATCTTCCGCGAATAGCGGCATGACATTTCGCACCCAATACCAAGAACTGAGAAGCGCGCGGTCCAGCACCCCAAGCCAAATATTTCTTCACAACATCGGGCGCATGTTCTGAGTTAGGGCGAGTTTTAACCGCCAATTTCACTGCGTATTCCAGTA
This sequence comes from Chitinophaga pinensis, assembly GCA_943330985.1. Next base: position 4,698 of record CALQJV010000115.1, on the reverse strand, counting down.
CTTTATCGGTAACAGGAATGCGGCGAACTAAATCTTGATAGAAGAGAATTTCTTCCGCAGAAAGGATCGGCTTTAATTCAATTTTAGCATCGGAGGTCGTGCTTTTCACTACCAATAATTCGTCTTCGTATTTGGGATAATCGACCCAAATATTGAACATAAAACGATCGAGTTGAGCTTCAGGTAATGGATATGTTCCTTCTTGTTCGATTGGATTTTGTGTAGCGAGAACAAAGAACGGCTGACTTAATTCGTAACGTTTTCCAGCAGCTGTAATTGCTTTTTCCTGCATGGCTTCAAGCAAAGCTGCTTGCGTTTTTGGAGGCGTTCGATTAATCTCATCCGCCAAAATAATGTTGGCAAAAAGCGGCCCTTTGATGAAACGAAATTGTCGATTCTCATCCAAGATTTCGGTTCCGACAATATCCGAAGGCATTAGATCGGGCGTAAACTGAATACGGTTATAATCGAGACCAAGCACCCGTGAAATGGTTGTAACAAGAAGAGTTTTTGCTAATCCAGGAACACCCACAAGCAGACAATGCCCACGACTAAAAATTGAAATAATTACATCTTTAACAACATCTTGTTGCCCAATAACAACTTTGCCAATTTCAGCATCAAGACGCGTATAAGCATCTTTCAAACTGTTAATTGCTTCTACATCTGAGTTAAATGTTTGCATAATAAATCAATAGTTTTAATTAGAATTCCATGAATTTTTGAAAGGACAATCAGAAAATTCAGCATCAATTTTAATGAAAAAAGATTGTCGTTTGCGTTCGATCCAATCTTTCACCATTTTTTCTTTTTTCTCGTTTTCGGCAGCCAACAAAATGCGTTGATAATCTTGTTTCAAATTAGCACGATGCGGTTCGGTGCGTGCTTTCAAGGATACAATTCTGTATGATTCTTTTTTCTCACCAATTCGGACCGGCACTGGATCTGAAATTTCGCCAATCTTCATTTTATCAACAACAAAAAACAGACTTTGGTCCATTTGGGAAACTTCAAACCACGTAGAACCAGAACCCGGATTTATTAAGACTCCGCCATTATTCTTCGTATCCGCATCATCAGAAAATTTGAGCGCAGCGTCTTCAAAGCTCATTCGGCCTAATCGAATAACCTCTGAAATACTATCTAATTTGATACGCGCAAATTCAAGATCGTTTGCCGAAGCTTTGGGCGATATTAAAACATGTCGAACATTAATGGATTCCCCTCTTCGCTCAATGAGTTGAATGATATGAAAACCATACATTGTTTCAATAATATCTGAAATATCTTTCCCTTTAAGCGCAAAAGCAGCAGCTTCGAATTCGGGAACAAGGTCGCCCCTACCTACAAATCCGAGTTCCCCTCCTTTGGCGGCCGAAACTACATCTTCCGAATAAAATGCAGCCATGGAAGCGAAAGACCTACCATCGACTATTTTCTGACGAATGTCTTGCAATTCTTTTCGCACACGTTCTCGTTCAACTTGGTTTACAGGTGGTTTCTTTAAAATTTGAGCAACCTGTATCTCGCTTTCAATAAAGGGAATGCTATCGGTAGGAATGGATTCAAAATAAGCCCTTACTTCGGCAGGCGATACTTTCACATCACCAGCAATTTTACCTTGCATCTGTTGAACAACGAGTTGGTCTCTTATACGTTCCCTGAAATCGTCCTTGATTTGAACTATTGATTTACCCAGGTAGGCTTCCAACTTTTCGACAGATCCAATTTGCCCAACAAAATAGCGAATCTTCTTGCTTAATTCACCATCAACTTGAGCATCCGAAACAACCACACTGTCCTTTTCTGCTTGATTCAGCAAGAGTTTTTGAATTATGATATCTTCCAAAACGTTGCAACGTAAATTGCTGTCTTTGGTTGTTGTTTGTTGCTCCATTTGCAATGCTTGCGACTCGACTTCAGAAAGCAAAATGGCTTTATCGCCAACAATGGCAACAATTTTATCAATGCTTTGAGGTTGTGCTAAAAGTATTCCTGGTAAAAGGAAAATCAAGAAACTAAAAATCTTCTTTATCATTTATTTGGGGAGATCAAATCGTTCAATCGTGTTTTCATTCATCGCATCATTCAATGCATCAAGTTGCATTTGCTCAACTAATTTAATTTTTCGTTTGTTGAGAATGATATTCCGAATATTCTCTTTTTCAAAGCTCAATGGCGCATTGCTATCTTTAACCATGAATCCATTTATCACAACAAGATAATGGTAATCTTTATCATCGAGATCAAGAAAGCGTTTATTTGAATTGAAATCTGATATGGAATAATTCCCCATTGGAATTTCCTTGATAACATCTTCCAATAAAAGCCAATTTGAATCGTCGAGCAGAAAATTAACGGCATATAAATTTACAAATTGCTCCAAACGTTTAAAATCATCCGGCCTATTGGAGAGAAACCAACGCTTTGCCTTGTCTGCATTGGGTGTTTTAATTGGTAGTTTAATATATTTTAATCGGATTATGTTGCTACGTAACTCGAAGTTTGCGGAGTTTTGTTTGTAATACAATTCAATCTCTGAAGGATTAATCGTTGTATCGAGTTTTTGTCTGATCAACTCACGTTCATAAGCAAAAATCAAAAGTGAAACTCGGTAGTCTTCCAATTGTTGACTGACGTCTTTTTGATTTTCAGTCAAGTTACTTTCTGCTCGTTTTAAAACCAAATTCCGTTTAATCCATTGATCAATAAAATCTTTCGCGAAAGATGTGCTGTCTTTTTTTGAGAGACCTAAAGGCAATGCTTGCTGAAGTTCTTTAAGCGACAATGTTTTATCGTAAACACGGGCCACAGAAATGCCTTCCTGGCTATTTCCACCGCAGGAAGAAAGAAAAACTATAACACAGAAAAGTAAAAACAACTGCTTGAAAAAACTCATGTTTCTATTACCTATTTCGAATGCAAACGGCCCGTTTAGGTTGGTTCACCAAAACGGGCCGCCTATAATTGATCAGAAATTATTTAATTGACTCAAAAATATCACGCTTAACTTCTACCGGATATTTACTACGAAGTTCTTTAATCCAATTTTGCTCAAGGTATGTTTGATAGTCAGCAGTAATTAAACCACGTGCTTCTTGAAGCGTTTTGGGAGTTGGCTCAAGCACCTTAGTAATTTCAACAAACGTAACCGAACCATCGGCATTTATTTTATCAGCAGAAATTCCCAAAATCCAATTAACCCCATCAACTGTTTCATTATCTCCTTTAGAAAAAACACCCATTTCTGTTTGAAGATTAAGTTTAGAAGACTCATTCACTTCAGCACGAATTGCATCGATGGAAGTTCCTTTTTTAGCACGTTTTGCAACTAGTTTTCTTGTTGTCTTTGCAATTTTAGCATCTTTCGATTTGTAAACTACTGCTTCAACACGATTGCTCCACATGTAATTAGCAAGATTTTGTTTGTGGAATTCCTCCAAGCCAAGAGTATCTTTCAATGCCTTTGACCATACATTTTCGTCAGTAATTTCGAACAACATAATACCATCACGATATTCTTGCATAAGCATTCTGAACTCTGGATATTTTTGTTCTAAACGAACATCTTCGTATGCTTTGATTTTTTCGTTTTTAAAATAGTCGTACGATTTTCTAACCAAAGCTTCTAAGTTATTGTCTTTCGTTTGGCGACTTTGGTTTTGCACAAGAAACTCAGCGAAATCAAATTGTGTTGATGCTTCATTACCCAATACAAATAGTGGCTTAACCATGCCTTTCAAAGCATCCGATTTCAAACGTCCGCTTAAAAAACTGGTATCTACTTTTAGAATAAATTCGTTAAGCGCTTTGAAATCTTCGGTAAAACCGTTTTCTTTTTTAACACGAGCAATTACAGCATCGCTACTTAATTGAGAACGTGAATCTTTAGAGATTTTGGATTTCAATTCCGCTTTTACTTCATCAAAGGACTGAACCCCTTTTCTTTCCAAACGTTTTACAATGTGCCAACCGTAAGGAGTACGAAATGGTTCGCTTACTTCATTATCGTTTTTTAATTCAAATGCCACTTTTTCAAATTCAGGAACCATTTTACCTGTTCCAAACCAAGGAAGTTGCCCTCCATTTTTTCCCGAAGAACGATCGTCCGAAAACTGAGAAGCTAGCTGCCCGAAATCATCCCCTTTTTTAATTTTAGAGTTTATCTCATCAATTTTCTTTTTGTTTTCTGCTATGATTGAATCTTTCGCATTTTCAGGATTTTTAACCATGATATGCGCCACATGAACTTGACCTTGAGCATCGCGAACATTGGTAACTTTCAAAATATGGTATCCAAATTTGGTTCTAACGGGAGCAGAGATTTCACCAATTGGAGTTAAATAAGCAGCCGATTCGAAAGGATAAACCATCATCATGGATGTAAAGTATCCAAGATCTCCATCATTTTGTTTTGCAGAAGGATCTTCTGAATTCTGACGTGCTAAGAGTGCAAAATCCTCGCCTTTCAAAAGACGTTCGCGGATTTTAATTGCTTTGGTGTATGCGGCCAATGTATCTTTTGGCAAAGGCTCAGAAGGCAAGGAAATCAAAATGTGACTCGCCTTAACGTCTTTTTTAGAACGATCGTAAGCCTCTTGAATTAATTTATCGTTTACGTTTTTATCGGTCAAATAAGGCTGAGCTAATTGACGACGATACCCTTTGAGTTCGGTTTGAAATGCTTTTGCAGTGTCT
>CALQJV010000114.1 GCA_943330985.1 Chitinophaga pinensis | reverse complement strand
TAGTAAATTACGTGGCGACATTTGTCCCACTTTTTCCGTTGAACTCCCAACTGTTTTTACTGTTTTATCATCGGTGCAATAAATGCCGGAATTTGTTTCGCGATTAAACCAATCGTTCGAAATGATTCCATGACGGGCGGGTGTTGTGCCAGTGTAAATGGATGAATGTCCAGGACCTGTATAGGTTGGGACGTAATTGTATTGCAAGTTTTTGCATTGGTATCCCTCATTCACCAACTTTTTAAAGCCACCATCGCCGAATTTATTCCAATATTTATAGAGGTAATCAAAGCGCATTTGGTCCACTACAATTCCAACAACCAATTTGGGCGGCTTGGGATTTTGTGCAAAAAGGATGTTCGTAAATACAATGAATAGTGAGAATAGTAGTTTGCGCATCATTCAATTTCTTGGGGTAAAAATAAGGATTTGTATGGGATGAGATCTATTAAACTCATGCAAACAGAATTAAGGAATTCAAATAATCGGTATGCCTCATATTCATGAAAACTCTCATGCTATCTGTTTAGAAAATGTTTCAATACATTTGGTTTTTGAAATGAAAAATCTTCTCTGAAAATGTATAGAATCTTATTGCTACTTCTTCTAATATCGCTTGAGTCTATTGCTCAACAATACCGATATATCCCCAATGGAAGTCCTATAAACTTAAAGGGAATTCAAAAATCTTTCAGTGATTATAAAGATACAGTGACCTTGAAAAATGTGAAGTATTGGAAGTATTTGAAACGATGGGAGCAGGAAATGAGCATGCATTGTACTGGAAATGGCGAATTGGGAAGCGCTCAGGAGTTGCAACAATACTTGAAGAATCGTTCCGAAATTCAAAATTTAAGTCGGTCATTTAGTGCATCTTGGTTTCCTGTTGGACCGAATTATGTGCCCGAAAATTATACAGGATATCTCGAAAATGGAATTGGACGAATCAACTGCATTGCTTTTCATCCAACCAATCCCGATGTATTTTATGTTGGAGTTGCTCAAGGTGGATTATGGAAAACCCTCAACGGCGGAACCTCTTGGATGCCTTTAACCGATCAACTTCCTATTACACGCGTAAGCGACATTGCAATAAATCCTAACAATCCTGATGAAATGTACATTTCCTTATGCGATTTCGAATACATCGGCGCCGGTCTAGATCTCGATAATCGTAAACGTTTTCCGCATTATGGCTTAGGGGTTTACAAATCGCTTGATGGAGGAATTACATGGAATCCCACAGCATTGGAGTTTAATCTTGTGCAACGCGATGCTTCTTTAATTCGCAAAATCATTATAAATCCAACAAATACTAACGAGCTAGTTGCTTGCGGTGTTGGGGGTGTTTTTCGATCTGTTGATGCAGGTGCGTCCTGGACTACCACGCTTGATACTTTGAGTTGGGATTTGGTTCAGCATCCAACGAATCCGAATGTGCTATTTCTCGCAACGGGCTGGGTAAATTCCGCGCAAATTGGCTATGCAGGTATTTATAAGTCAACCAACTTTGGTCAAACATGGCAAATTCTTCCATCGGGGATTCCTTCAACGGGAGAAGTGCAACGTGTGAAAATTGCCATTTCGGAAAGTAATCCTGCTATTATGTATGCCGCAACAGTGAATGTTTCGAGCGGTTTGTATGGTATTTATAAATCTACTAATTCGGGAGCATCCTGGTCTTTGTATTACACAACGTTGAATTTATTAGAAGCCTATGATGGTACTGGAACGGGTGGACAAGGAACCTACGATTTGGCTTTTCATGTTGATCGTGCAAACGCATCGAAAGTATATATTGGAGGCGTTAATTTGTGGATGTCGGAAGATGGAGCTTCATCTTTTAATCCTGTGAATCATTGGACAACCAGCTACGGTCCAACAATTCATGCCGACATGCATCAGTTAGTTCAAAGTCCACTTACGAACGAATATTTTATGTGTAACGATGGCGGAGTTTACAAAACAGACTTTATCCAAAGTGAAACTTGGGACAATATATACGCAGGAGTAACTTGGCCAACCATTTGGCAAAATCTGAGTAATGGCATGCAGATAACTTCGTTCTACAGATTGAGTTCATCGAAAAGTGCCGACGATCGTGTAATTGCAGGAGCTCAAGACAATTCGAGTGTCTATTTCGATGGCACTTCTTGGAAAGCTATTTTTGGTGGAGATGGAATGGATAATTATTTAAGTCCGCTCGATCCTCAACTCGTTATCGGTTCTAGTCAGTATGGAAATTTCTATTACTCAACCGATGGCGGACAGTTTAGTGTTTTCAGTGCGCCCGCTAATGTGAATGGGGAAGAAGCCGAATGGACGACACCATTGGAAGGATGTTATGTTTCACCGAATACATTGTATGCAGGATTTCAACAAGTGAGTTCGAGTTACGACGAAGGGATTTCGTGGAATGTAAATGGGAATTTGAATAGCACTGGCGCTCCTATGACAGCCTTGGCGGTTTCTCCGCAAACCTGCGATGTGGTTTGTGCTTTAAGTCGTGTAAATTATTTCAACGGTTATCCATCGCGTTTTTATTATTCGAACGATGCTGCTTTAACTTGGTCGGAAAGAACTGCTGGTTTACCAGATTCGCTCTATTTATCATCAGTTGCGATAAATCCATTAAACTCGAGCGAAGTGGTAGTTTCTGTTGCGGGGTTTAGTGCAGGTTTGAAAGTTTTTAAATCGACCAATGCAGGAAACTCTTGGCAGAATATCAGTTTGAACTTGGGCAATTTCCCAGTAAATATGTTAAAATACCTTCCGAATTCGAATACTCTACTTGCAGCAACAGATGCAGGTTTGTTTATGCTTTCCGAAGGTCAAACTACATGGGTTGACCAAAGCAATGGACTTCCGAATGTGATTGTTTCGGATATTGAAATCAATGAAAATGCGAACAAAGTATATGTTTCAACTTTCGGACGAGGAATTTGGGCCAGCGATTTAAGTTTGCTTACCACTGTGAACACTGTAAATCCTTGTAATGATAACATCGAAATTCGCCAGCTTGGTAGTAAATCATTTTCTCTTGAGATTCCAAACTCTTCATGTGGACAATCTTTCAAGGAAATTGAAGTAATCGATATTCAAGGTCGATTGATTTATAAAACCGCGATCAATGGCTCCCAAACACAAATAAACCTGAGTCAGGTTAACTCAGGTTTATATTTTGTTCGTTTAATAGGCAAACGAGGATCGGCAGTTCAGCGAGTAATGATTGGAGAATAATATTCCTATTTCCCTTTCTTTTTCGCAGGAGGTATTTTAAGAGCCCATTCAATCATTCGATCCGAGTTCATTTTGGCATACGCTTCGTCTTCATCGGCAATGGCAAGTGCTTTTGCTTTTTCGGCAGTTGCAATCGCACCTTTGAAATCGTTAAGTCCCGCTTGAATTTGAGCTTTTAAACTCATAATCCAGTATTTTTCTCCTCCTTTTTCAAGTGCCTTGTTTACATATTCGAGCGCTTTGTTGAGGTCTTTTCCGTTATTGAAATAGTACGATGCAGCACTGTTGTATGAACCAGCCGTTGGGCCTGCCATCACATCTTCAATTTGTTTCATAACGCGTGCATCATAAACAACATTGATTTCGAAGGAAACGCGTGTGTTTTCCCAGCTTAATTCAACAGTTGCTGCATTATCGCGCAGGTTGTTAAATCCAATTGTAAACGATTCAATTGCAGGAGTAACATTCACTGGCTTTGCTTTTACACGAATAACATCATCAGCTTCTGTATAACCTGAAGTTCCCGATAGCTTTGCTGTTTTGTTTAAAATGATTGTCCATTCAGTTGCATTCGGAATGCAGAAAAGGGAATATTCACCAGCAGGGATTTTGGTTCCAGCAATACTGAATTCATCATTCGATTTGAACACGGTTGCCATATTGGCTCCTGTTCTCCATAGATTATCGAATGCCACAATTTCACCAAATACTTTACGGCCTTTTGCACTTGGGCGAGAATACGTAATGCTGAATTCGTTAAGTCCAACTTTCTGCGTTACAGTTGAAATAGGACTTGGTCGAGGCGTTTCGATTTGTTGTGCATTAAGCTGAGAAGCTAGAATAAGAAGTGCAAATGCTGTTGTAAATAGTTTATTCATGAGGATTAATTAGTTACGATGACTGAAATGTTTTTGGAAATACCTTCCATGCGGGCTTTGATGATGTAAACACCTGCACTTAGATTCTCTGTAGACCAATTTATTTTGTGAGAACCTTTCTGGATGGTGTTATTGTAGATTACTTCGACCAATTTCCCTTGACGCGAATACGCCACGATTTGCAATGGTCCCGAAGTGTTGATGTTTAAGTTGAGTGTTGTATTTCCAACAGCGGGATTGGGAGCACAGCTAAATGCAGACAAGGCATTATTTACATTGAATGTCTTTGTAACGATTCCAGTGTCTTGCGAAGTTCGTGTTATATAAACCGCATAAACCTGGGTGTTTGCCGAACTCATACTTGCGTCTATGCTGCTAATATTGGGCATTGGACTTAATATTCCACCCACTAAATATCCAGCAAGTTGACGGCTTCCCGACATTTTGTTGACATCCACAATGGAATTCATTTTAAGAGGAACACCCGAAGCAGGTTCAAAATGCATATTCGAGCCTAAGTAATCAGGGAAAGAAATGGGCAATGCTTCTTCGCTAACAGAACCATCAGCAAAGCGGCTCACACGACTGATTGTTTTAACAAATGGAACTAGCGTATCATCAACCAATTCACCAGATATTGAATCTAGAGTGAAGCGACTCATCCCACCAAAGAAATACGAATGCATTACATTTCCAGTGGAATCATAAACAGGCATCACCGCACTATGGTATTGACTTAGGTGCTGATCAAAATCAGGAACAACATTAACCGCGTTTGGTGATATGTCAATGGTGTTGAGAAAAGGCAAATTTGCTTGATACTGAAAAACACCTGAGAATGCAGTTATTCCTTCAGAGCCATCAGGGAAAATTTGAGGAACTAGATTGTAATCGCGTCGGTGGAAATTTACTGAATCCTGAACCGCAGAATAGTTGCTTATGGATAAATTCTGACCATCGTCGTTGATGTTGAAAGAACGAACTTCATTGCTGTATTTCTG
>CALQJV010000113.1 GCA_943330985.1 Chitinophaga pinensis | reverse complement strand
GTAGATGATTGCCATAGTTCGGGCTTTTTGGGTAAAACGGGAAGAGGCACAGCCGAACATTGTGGTGTATTTGGAAAGATTGATATTATTACCGGAACACTTGGAAAAGCACTTGGTGGAGCAATGGGCGGTTTTACTTCGGGCAAGAAAGAAATTATCGACTTACTTCGTCAGCGCTCCCGACCTTATTTGTTTTCAAATTCTTTGGCGCCTTCAATTGTTGGCGCGGGAATAGCTGTTTTAGACCTACTAAGTTCTTCAACGCATTTACGCGATAAGCTTATGGATAACGCAGCCTATTTCAGAGTAAAAATGAAAGAGGCAGGTTTCGATATTAAAGAAGGAATTCATCCCATTTGCCCAGTTATGTTGTATGATGCTCGTCTTAGCCAGGTTTTTGCCGAAAAACTATTGGCTGAAGGAATTTATGTAATTGGGTTTTATTACCCGGTTGTTCCCAAAGATCAAGCACGGATTCGTGTTCAAATATCAGCGGGTCACGAAAGGGAACATTTGGATAAAGCCATTGCGGCATTTATTAAGGTTGGGAAAGAGTTAAATGTTATCAAAAATTAATTTTCGTAAAAATGAAAATCAATTACACATTCACTCTTGGTTTCCTTTTTCCGCTTTTGTCTATGGGTCAAACATTGGGAAAGCCCGAACCTGTTCAAAGGTCCTATTTCGCAACTGTTTCGGAAGGAATTTTATCTGTTGGGAATTTAGGTAAGGTAACATTGTATGATCCAACTGTAGGTGCAGGTGATTCCTTTTTTGGAAATGAACCCAGTCCAATAATTAGATACTCTACATTTTTGCATTTTGGAGAACAGCTTCATGTTAACCTGGGAAAATCATTTGGTTTTTACACTGGAATTGGAGTTCGAAATATTGGAATGATTAATCGATTGAACGACTCCATTAAAGTAAAACAACGTGTTTATGCATTGGGTGTCCCTGTTGGAATTAAACTTGGCGACATGCAGAAAAGGGTGTATGCTGCTTTGGGAGCTGAACTTGAATTGTTTTTCAACTACAAGCAAAAAACATTTCTAGGAAGTGGGCGAGGGGAGAAGGTGGAGAAATTAAATAAATGGTTTTCTGATCGAACTCCATTGCTAAATCCATCTTTGTTTGTTGAATTTAATTTTAAAAAAGGTACATACCTCAAACTGCGTTATTACCCATTGAATTTTTTGGTGGCAGACAAACAGAATTACACATTAAAAGACAAATACTCAGACAAAAACATTACAATTGGCTTTCGTCCCGAAACATCTCAGCTTTTCGCACTTTCTTTCGGACGAGTAATTGGTAAAAAAAGGAAATAAAACAGCTCGGGTATTCCATAAAAAAGCCCCGATGAAATTGCTTCATCAGGGCTTTTCATTATTATATCAAAGTTTAGTGATTCACTACAAGCTTTTTGGTTATGAGTCCTTTTTCAGTCAATACGTTAACCAAATAAATTCCATTAGCTAGGTTGGATGTGTTCACCGTAATGTGTTGCTTTTCTGCATCATTTACTTGTTGTGTATAAACCAACTGTCCTTGCGCATTTAGGATTCTAATAGAAGCATCAATTGCTTTGGACATACTTAAATCAATACTAACACTTGTTGACGAAGGATTGGGAACAAGGTCAAAGAAATTCGATTTGTCGAAATTGAGCATTCCTGTTGGGTCAAATTGGAAGCAATCTCCTCCAACTAGGGTTGCTGTTTGTTCAAAAGCACCACTTACCACATCCACAATTTGATCTATACAGATTTCGTTATCGGTAAGTTCATAATAGTGAATTCGGCACAAAGGCGTTGGTTCATAGTACTTAAGCATAGTTGAATCCTGGTAACTTATGCTAATTACTTTTTCGCCACCAATAACGAAGGCTGGTTGAGCAGAATATTCGGATGGATTTATCAAACTTTCTACATTCCAAATATGAATTCCATGCATATCAAATTCATATGAAGTAACACGCGAATCTGGATTGAGAATTCCAATGTCCACAAACTTCTCAGAAAAATCGACATTTAAAATAGAAAGGGTAACAGTATCTCCAGAATTATATAAACCACCAGGGAAGTTACAATGGTTATGGGGTAGATTTCCCGTGTGTGGGTGATTCTGTCCGTAGTTTACACAACTTGAAATTAATGTGGCATCAAATACGGTTATTTTTCCATCTTGGTTGATATCATTACAAGGAGTTGGCTGAATATCATTTCCAAGAATATCGTTCACATACTTTTGTGCATCAGCCATTTCTTGAGTACCAGAAAGGTTTATATCTCCCATTTGTCGAGTTCCCGCACAATTTCCTTCGCAGTCAAGCACCGCATTTCCATAGATTTCTCCAGTACAATCAACAAACGGATCGCAATCGTCGAGTAAAGCAATTGTTCTTGCGCCATTTGCATCTCTTCCTAAGCGGATACATACTTGCGCCCAATTATTCGTATGAGATAATTCCATACGACCAAGCGCGTCTGGAGAATTGTCCCAATTTACGCGAACAATCATGGTATAGCGCCCAGTGTCAATCTCTGTAATGTCCATCCATTGGCAATCTAAACCAGAGCTGTAAATATCTCCACATTGACGAGAAATACCCATGTTGCCGCAACCGTATTGTGCAGTTCCTCCATCGCCACATTCAAGATCTAACACACAAAATCCATTTTTAAAACCTACGGGAATGGCGGTTCCTGCTTCGTTATACATAATGTACTCTGCATACCCACTGTAATGGGCGTGACCATGGCAGTTTCCAGTCGAAAACTGAGTGGGTTGGGTGGTTGCATTCCCAATAAAATAATCAGCAGTACCAATATTTTTAATGTGTGTAGTAAAGCGAATTAAATCTCGGGTTCCGTAACCAGTTAAACAGCCTTCAACAACCGAGCAAGTTGCAGCTTGAATTGTTGAAAGATAAATAGACGTTTTGATCGTGTTTTCAACGACAATTAAGTCGGGACGTCCATCGGGGCAATTCGGATCGCCATCTTGATAGCACACACCGGGAACCGTTGCAATTGGATTGTAATTACAAGAGTTTGGATCCATGCAACCTACAACTGGGCCATTGTATGTTAGACTCCAATTAATTCCACCGATGCAACTTTGTTGAGCATCACCAATACGAATGTAATACGTTTGTCCTGCTTGCATTAAAGCATTAATACGGGCTTGTTGTCCGCAACCTCCAGAATTATCGTCATAATAAATAGTTCCCTCATTTCCAGATGTTACAAGCAATCCTGCGCAATGATCATACACCCATAATTTAGTATCACAGGTGTTTGCTGCGCAAGTAGAAACGAAATACATTCCAGAAGAATCGGGGGTAAACGTATACCATGTGTTGCGTTGAGGTGCTGAGTGAGAACCTTCGGATGTTGAAATTGCCGAAATGCAATCTCCACCGGGAGGGCAATTAAACTGAACCGTTTGTCCTGAACCGTAATTTCCGCCCGTGGCAATAGTGTCGCCATTGAGAGTTAGGTAATAAGATCCCGTTCCGTAGCCACAGCAAATACCATCACCAGCAGAATCGAATATTTGAAATGACAAACACGACTCGGGTGTAACACAAACCGAAGCGCCCGCAGAAGTTCCGGAAGCAATAGTTACTCCTGAATTCGTCAAGCTCCAGGTTATTTCCTGAGGATAAGTATCCGGGTTGATGATGATATTAACCGGAATTAAAGGTGCGGTACATTGACCAATTGCTTGATGGAAAAGCCCACAAATTGAAAGAAGAAAGAAACTGACGAATAAATATTTTTTCACACTTTATAATTTTGATTGAAACAAATATAGATTAAATTAATTATGCACCTTATAATCAAGCCCTTTAAAAGCCGGCTTGGATTGGTTTGTTATTTACAATTTCTTCAATTGATTGAATAACGTCATCCGACAACAAAGCCAATGTTTCAAATGCTTTGAAATTGGCCGTTAAGTGCGCCGTTGTAGATGCGCCAAGAATCACAGAACTAACGTTTGGATTTTTTAAGCACCATGCAATTGATAAAGAAGGCAGTGTCGTTCCCAAATCATTGGCAAGCGCAGTTAATTTCCGTGCAACAATTAGATTGTTTTCGGTGTGCATTTTATCGCGAAGCCATTCAAGTCCTTGCATTCCAAGGCGAGTTCCTTCCGGAAAACCTTCGTTGTATTTCCCCGATAAAATTCCCGAAGCAAGTGGCGACCAAATGGTAGAACCATAGCCCATTTCCGAAAAAACCCGACTGTATTCTAATTCAAATCGTTCACGATGCAAAAGATTGTATTGTGGTTGTTCCATAGTTGGAGGCACAAGATGGTCGCGTCGAGCAATGAGAATGGCTTCCATAATTTGCTGAGCACTCCATTCGGATGTCCCCCAATACAAAATTTTCCCTTGTCGGATGAGGTCGTTCATTGCCCAAACGGTTTCTTCCATTGGGGTATTGGGATCGGCACGGTGACAAAAATAAAGATCCAAATAATCGAGTTGAAAGCGCTTTAATGCAGCGTGACATCCTTCAAAAATATGTTTTCTGGAAAGTCCTGTTTGATTCGGTTTATCGCCACCCCAAAACACCTTGCTTGACACAACATAGGAGTCTCTTCTCCAATCTTGTTTTTTTAGAATGTTACCCATCACAATTTCGCTTTTCCCGCGGGCATAAATTTCTGCGTTATCAAAAAAATTAACCCCGTTTTCGTAAGCGGTTACCATAAGGTCTTCGGCTACATCATCGGTAATTTGTTTTCCAAAGGTTAGCCAAGAACCTAATGAAAGTGCTGATACTTGAAGCCCAGAGCGGCCTAAACGACGGTATTCCATATTCTATCGAAATGTTTTAATCTTTTTTAAAATAAAATTATAGCAAAGATGTTTCACAAAGGTAATAGAGTGTTCAATCTTTTGACACAATCGAAAAGAAACGACAAATCATTTTGTCTACCTTTGCGCAACATTTTACAGGTCGTCCTGTTTTATTAAGCAATGGAAAACAACTCACTCATCGCAATCGACGCAACCATATTGTTTGCAGGAGATTCAGGCGATGGAATCCAACTTACAGGTGATCAATTCACCACAACTACCGCTCTTTTTGGAAACGACGTTAGTAC
>CALQJV010000112.1 GCA_943330985.1 Chitinophaga pinensis | reverse complement strand
TGCAGATTTAACATCATCGAATTGACGCGAAGGGATACACGAAACCAACAGAATAACGATCAATAAATAGGGAAGAATAACGCGCATACACTTGTTTATTCGACAAACCTAAAGAAAGTTAATTCATGAAAAATGTTCAATTCAATAAGTAATAAACATCCTTAAGTTAATCATTGAAACAAATTTAAATCAAGATTTGAGAAATGGAATGTAAAACAAAATGTACGATAGGGTGTTTAATGGGAGTTCCATGCGCGAAATGCTCAGATACTTATGTCCAATTTTGAAATTCCAATAGAATCATTTAAATCAAGCATATTGTTTAAAAGAGTAAAAGTCTATATTTGGCAATCATAAAATTTACCTATTCAAATGCGTTTCATTTTCCTCTTCCTTTTAGCAATAACCATTTTCCAATCAACAACACAAGCACAATCTCGACCTTGCGGCACAGATATAATGGTACGTAAATCGTTGATCCAACATCCCGAATTGCAAGCTCAACGTGATGAACTGGAGGCTTTTACAAGACAGTTCACTTCTTCAAATGAGCGTGCATTGAAGGTAATTCCAGTGGTGTTTCATGTGATTCACAATTACGGATCGGAAAACATTGCAAAAACTCAAATAGAAGATGCGATTCGTATTTTGAATGAGGATTATCAATTATTAAATTTGGATCAAAATGAAGTTATTCCGGCATTCTCCTCTATTGTTGCGAATGTTGGATTTGAATTCCGATTGGCGCAATTAGATCCCAATGGAAATTGTACGGATGGAATTACGCGCACTGTTTCTACATTAACTTTTAGCGCGGACGATAATGTGAAAGACTTAGTGGTTTGGCCAAGAAATAAATACTTAAATGTTTGGGTTGTAGATAATATTTCATTTGGAGCAGGTGGTTATGCGTATTTACCCGGTTCGGCTCAAGCTGCAACCGATGGCATTGTTGTTTTACATACTCAATTAGGAAGTATTGGAACATCTGGCGGAAGTAATTTTTCGGCAAGAACACTTACACACGAAGTGGGACATTGGTTTAATTTACTTCATACATGGGGTGACACAAATTCTCCTGGCGATGCTGCAAATTGCAATTCGGACGATAATGTAACCGATACACCAAATACTATAGGTGTTGCAAATCAAAGTTGCAATTTAGCTCAGGTATCTTGTGGTAGTTTGGACAATGTTCAAAATTATATGGACTATTCTACTTGTGCGAAAATGTTTACAAATGGTCAAAAAACACGCATGTTAGCAGCAATTAATTCAGGTACATCAAGCAGAAATAATCTTTGGACAGATGCTAATTTACTTGCTACAGGAGTTAACGATGCTGCAGTTCCTTGCACACCCATCGCCGATTTTAAAGCAAGTGGTTTAGCAGCATGTACAAATGCAAACATCACATTTCAGGATCAAAGTTATAATGCAAGTGTAGATGCTACATGGACTTGGAATTGGTCTTTCCCAGGAGGAACGCCATCATCTTCCAATTTACAAAACCCAGTTGTTACGTATTCAACTCCCGGAAGCTATTCTGCTACTTTGAATGTAAGCAACTCTGCCGGTTCAAATGTAAAAACAAAGAGCAATTACATATTAATAAGCACTTCCACTCCCAATTTAGTTTCTCCCGTTGTTGAAGGATTCGAAATTGCGGCATTCCCACAAAACACATCTGATGTAACAATGAACTGGCGATACGAAGGCACTGTAAGTAATGGATTTGCTAGAACAACAACCGCATTTGCTTCGGGATCCGCTTCGCTTAAATACAACAACCTTTCAATAGCAACCGATAATTCATCATCCGTTGTATCTCCAGTAATTGATTTCTCTGCTGTAACTTCACCAGCGACAATGACTTTCAAAGTGGCTTATGCTCGTCGTTCAGCAACAACGAACGACAAACTAGAAATGTGGATTTCTTCCGATTGCGGAAAAACTTGGAGTCGTCGTTATTCAAAAGTAGGTACTACTTTGGCAACAACTACTTCTTTAGTAAGCACTACGTTTGTGCCTACTGCTTCTCAATGGAGAACCGAAACTGTAAGTGTTGCACCCCTTGTTGGAGAATCGCATGGAATGATCAAATTCACTGTAATTGACAGCAGTGGTAATAATCTATACATTGACGATATTAACCTAGTGAATTCGCCAGGAGTTGGAATTTCAACACCTAGTTTAGACGAATATGTTACTCAAATATTCCCAAATCCAGGAATGGGAAATGCGCAACTTACGTTTGGATTATTTAAAAGTGAAGCGGTAACTGTTGAACTTTTAGATGTAACAGGAAGAGTTATAGGAAATAAATATTTAGGACCGAAGCAAGCAGGAGAATACACTTTGGGCTTGAATGAAATTTCCGGATCATCTTTCTCATCAGGCATTTATTTGATTCGTATTCAAGCTGGAAACGCCTCCACCTTCAGAAAATGGATTTGTAACTAATGGCCGATTATAAACAAATTCGATCGGGGGAATCACATTTACAAATGATTGAAAAGCAGTGGAAAGAACTGCTTAAATCACTGAACAATCAATTTGATGGAGACTTGGATTTGCAAGCAGTGTTGTTTTTAATTGGCGTGCAAGAACTTGGCAAAGGGAAAGTTAAATACTCGAAGGATCAGAAATTAGAATTGATGCACATCGCAATCTGCACCTTACTTGAGCCTTTTGGGTATTACAATTTTGCAGGGCATGACCAAGATGGTTTTCCACATTGGGAATTGAACGAGCAATTACCACCATTATCACCTGGACAACAAATGGCATTAATGAAAGAGAGTATTCTGGATTATTTTGTGGCTCTAGATACTGTTACTCAATCGTAACATATTTCTCAACGGTTTCACCAATTTCCAATTTAATAAGATCGTTTCCTGAACCATAGGAAATATGAGTTACTTCTATATCTAAAATACTTGGATATTTAAATTCAAACGTTGCCTCGCCATTCCCATCGGTAAGTTGTTTGGCAGGTAAGTAATCAGCTAAATCATTATCGGAAGACAGACCATGATTAGATGTTAGCGTAACCTGTGCACCAGATACAGTGTTTCCATTAGGACGAATAACAATGATTTTTGCTGTACATGTAGTATCTTCTTTTTTACAAGAAATACCTGTGGATAACAAAAGCATACTTATAAAAAACAGTGCTGAACGAATCATTGTTGTCATTGGTAGAAAATTATTGAGTCCAAAAATAGAAAAATCTTTTAGAGTTTCGTAATTATATCGTAACGCAATAAGCTTTCTTTAGTTTCGTCATTGCCGGCGAAGAGAATGATTATATTTACCGGCGAAAAATAACGTATGACTTTGACCGAAGATATTGCCCGATTAAAATCTGAAATTGAACAAAATAGTTTCCAAAATGCTGAAGATGTTGAGCGATACCGTATTCAATACATCAGCAAAAAAGGATTTATACCTGCGTTATTTGAGAGATTCAAGGAGGTTGCACCTGAAGATAGAAAGGTTGTTGGGAAATTATTGAATGAACTCAAACAATTTGCAGAACAGAAATGGAATGCGGGTTCAGAAGAATTCAATAAAGAAAGTGAAATTGGAAAAGAAGGTTTATTTGATTATTCTGCTCCAGGATGGACGTTGCCTAAAGGAAGTCGTCATCCACTTTCGGTAGTTGCCAATGAGATTAATTCCATTTTTTCAAGACTCGGATTTTCAATTGCTGAGGGCCCTGAAATTGAAGACGATTGGCATATTTTCTCTGCCTTAAACTTCCCTGAAGAGCATCCAGCCCGCGATATGCAGGATACATTTTTCATTGAGAAAAATCCCGACATGGCATTGCGAACACATACTTCTTCCGTGCAAATTCGGATGATGGAAAGCAAAAATCCACCATTACGCTTGTTAATGCCCGGTCGTGTTTATAGAAATGAAGCCATATCGGCTCGTGCACATTGTTTCTTTCATCAGGTTGAAGGTTTGTATGTTGATGAAAATGTATCGTTTGCCGATTTAAAACAAACATTACTCACTTTTTCGAGAGAACTTTTTGGGGAAGACACGAAAATTCGTCTACGTCCCTCCTACTTTCCTTTCACAGAACCTTCTGCAGAAATGGACATTTCGTGTACTGTTTGCAAAGGTGATGGATGTAATATTTGCAAATACACTGGCTGGGTTGAAATTCTAGGATGCGGAATGGTCCATCCCAATGTGATGAAAAACTGTGGCATTGACGATGAAAAATACACCGGATTTGCTTTTGGGATGGGCATAGAACGCATCGCCATCTTGAAATACCAAGTAAAGGATTTGCGCCTATTTTCTCAAAACGACATGCGTTTCTTAAAGCAGTTTCGCACCGAATGGTAATTGAAAAAGAATTAGCTGAATTGAATTAGCACTTGATTCTTTTCAACAGCTTGACCTTGCTTTACGGAAATTTTCGAAATCACAGCATCAGCAGGTGATTTAATTACATTTTCCATTTTCATTGCTTCCAAAACAAGCAGACTATCACCTTTTTTCACCTCATCGCCTTCGGATACTAATGCCCGCAATACCAAACCTGGCATTGGCGCTTTCACTTCGTTTACTTTCGTTGAAACCGCCGCATTCAAACCCATCGACTCCAATAAAAGCGTCATTTTATCTTTGGTATTGATGTGGAGTTTCTTTCCATTAATCCGAATGATAAGTGTATTTGTTTCAATTTCGCGGGACTCAATAATTACATTAAACGATTTATTGTTAAACAGAATATTGAATCGATTGGCAGAAATAGGAAGTAAATCCCAGGCAAACTCATTTCCGTTTACGGTTCCGTTTATACCATCGCTTTGAAACTCGATTGAATAAGAATTGGAATTAATTGTAGATTGAATCATATTATCAGACTTCTTCGGTAAGGATTGGGTGTGTTGAATAATCTCGAATTACGTTGTATAATGTATCGCGTTCGATTGGAATTTTACCAACAGCATTAATCATATCAATCAGTTGAGAAGTTGTTAAACTAGGACTTTGCTCCTCCGATCCAGCCATGGAATATATTTTAGTAGAATCGTCTATTGTTCCATCAATATCATCAACACCAAACGAAAGCGAAAGTTGAGCGGTATTTCGTCCAATCATTGGCCAATAGGCTTTGATGTGTCCGAAATT